>CAYWJN010000104.1:0-8227 GCA_964457455.1 uncultured Candidatus Cloacimonadota bacterium | reverse complement strand
ATTCCAACTCTCGGAGCCATAGGGGAGATGTTGGTTTTTAACTTTGTTGTCTCATCACCACAAATATAAAGATTATCGAACTTTTTTGTGTGGATCAATTCGTTCATTCCATAACCAGCTAAACCTGAAGCTGCTATTATCGGTTTTAGCGAGAAATGAGACAGCCAGGTTTCTATCAGCATTTTTTTCATTTCAGCTTTATCGAATGCTTCCACCATAATATCAACATCTTTATAAATTATGGGAATATTATTCTCATCGAGTTTGATATGATGAATTTGATATTCTGAAAATGGATTAATTTTCTTTAGATTTTCTAATAAAGCGATTACTTTAGGTTTTCCAATCTGATCGAAAAAATATTGTTGTCTGTTAAGGTTGGAAGTTTCAATCTTATCGAAATCAGCAATTATAAGTTTACCTATTCCAACTCTTGCCAAAGAAACTGCGATCGTTGAACCTAAACCTCCTGCTCCGGCAATCCCAACTGTTGCCTGACGGATTATCGGAAGGATTTTTGGATCGTGTTTGGAGAAGAAATCTGCTTCTAAATTTTTCATAATTAAGTTTTAAAAGAAAACTGAGCGATTCAACGCTCCGCTTAATTTCATATTAAATATTTTCTAGAACTTCAACAACTTCCGGTAAATCCATTCCCAGTTCTTTCATCTTCTCGATTGTCGGAACGCCATTATTATCCCAACCGCGCCTTTTATATACCGCATCACAGAGATGTTGATAATCTTCTTCTCTCATTTTTCGAAGATAATCTCTTTTCTCTTTTGATGTTTTTCCTTCAATGTCATAATTCCATTTCTCGATGAGCTGTTTATCGTATCTTTCTGCACGGGATTCATATTCTTCGATGGTTACAGGTCCTGCAGAACGATAAGGGATCCTGTCTGATTTTCTATTTCCAAATCCAAGCCTGAAATTGAAAACTCTCTGAAAGTTATAAACTCTTTCTGATTGACGGATAAGTTCGAATTTATCAATTTCTTTTCCGGTCATTGCTGAGAAGAAATTCACATAACCTTCCACATGATCCGGAATTTTTGCAGGCTCATCTGTTTCTGCATTATCAGCAGGTTCCACATCATTCCAGGGAAGTTTGCACAGTCCCATCAAACCGAACCAGGTTCTGAACATCGGGAAATAATGAAGGGCTTCAGCTTTGTCTGCAAATGTAGGGATCTGGTTATTCACCATATCCATAAAAATAAGCCAGGCTTCATCGTGCTGAGCACCTTTTAAGGCAAGTCCATAACCTCCCTGCATTGCCAGAGATTCTTTAGTAACATATTCGGAATATTCCAGACCTTTTGCTTCCATTCCAATATCTTGCATAAATTGGATTTGTTTATCAGTCAGATTATACTTTTCAGCAAATATTTTCTTCATCCTGCGAATTCCCTGACCCACAATTATTCCAAAACCATCACCTCGACCCATCTGATGAAGGATATCCATTGCAGCTTCTTCATTTCCAAAGTTGAGTTCCAATCCACCTGTTTTTTCTTTATCAAGAATTCCATTCTCAAAGCATTCCATCACAAAAGCAAGACCTGTTGCAAAAGAAATCGTATCGATTCCATAAGTATCACAATAGAAGTTAGCTTCGAGAACGAATTCAGGATTGAAAATTCCCAAATTTGCACCACAGCCTGCAACAGTTTCATATTCCGGACCATCGATCAGCACTTTCTGACCTTTGTAAGGACCAGTTTTCAGTTCAAAATTATCAGCAGCCTTGGCACAAGCCATCGTGCAACCGAGCCAGCAACCATCGGGAAGTCCCTGTGTAATATATTTTTTCTTGAAAACATCTGAATGAAGTCCATTCGCTTCTTTATGAGAGCCAAATCGGTAATTAGTTGTCGGAAGCAGATCATAATCATTCATAATCTGGGTTAAATGAGCAGTTCCGATTCCTCTCATATCACATTGTTCGTCATCGAGAAGTGTCATTTGCTCAGTAATTTTCATGCCAAATTTATCAATGCGTTTTTCATCAGCAGGTTTATTTGGAATATCTGTCATATAGATTGCTCCGGTCGGGCAGATGTTCGCGCAAGTGCTGCAACCGATACAAGCATCGTAATGTTTTTCAAAAGGCATTACAACTCTTCGATTTTCTCCTCTACCGGCAAAACCGATAATATCTTCCCAAACCATTTCCGAACAGGCATTCACACATAATCCGCAGAGAATACAGGCATTTTCCGAATAATCGACAAGAGGATGAACCATTCTTGGTTTTGTCACTTCATATTCAGCAGCTAATTCTTTTATCATCGGAACATTGGGCCAACGGGAGAGCATCATTTCCAGAAGCATTTTCCTGGTTTTCCTAACACGATCAGATTGCGTAAAAACTTCGATTTCCTTCCTGATCGGGAAATTGCAAGAAGTAACCATTTTGGTTTTGTTCCCATCTTTTACATCGACCACGCAAAGACGACAAGCTCCATAAGCTTCTACAACTTCTCGATTACAAACTGCAGGAATTATAATATCCAGTTTCTTCGCTGCTTCCAAGATGGTAGTTCCTTTTTCAACTTCTATCTTTTTTCCATCTATAATTATATTTATCATCATTCCTCCTTTTTTTGCTCACAGATAAACACAGATTAAACGAATTAATTTTTTATCCATTCTTATCCGTCAAATCCGTGAGCTATTTATTTTATCTCAATAGCGTCGAATTTGCAGACTTCATAACAAATATTGCATTTGATACAAATTTCAGGATCAATAAAATGCATTTCTTTCGGTTTCCCGGAAATAGCGTCAACAGGACATTTCTTCGCACAAATCGTGCAGCCTGTGCATTTATCATTAATGCTGTAAGTGATCAGTTCTTTGCAAACTCCGGCAGAACATTTCTTCTCATTTATATGGGCTTCATATTCATCTTTAAAGTATTTGATTGTGCTCAAAATAGGATTGGGAGCGGATTTTCCTAATTCGCAGAGAGAGGAGATTTTCATTGTTTCACAGATATCTTCCATCAATGCAATATCATCTGGCTTTCCTTCACCTTTTATGATGCGAGAAAGAATTTCATCGAGAGATATCAGTCCTTCCCGACAAGGTGTGCATTTGCCGCAGGATTCTCCTTTCAGGAAATGAATGAAATATTTTGCCACATCAACCATACAGGTTTTATCATCCATCACGATCATTCCACCTGAACCCATCATTGAGCCTGCTTTTGTCAAGCTATCAAAGTCAACAGTCAGGTCGAGCATACTTTCCGGTAAACAACCTCCTGAAGGTCCTCCTGTTTGGATTGCTTTGAATTTTCTACCTTTTGGGATTCCACCACCAATATCATAGACAATTTCCCGTAGTGTAATTCCCATTGGAACTTCGATCAAACCGGTTCTGTTGATCTTCCCAACGAGAGAAAAAACTTTAGTTCCGGAACTTCCATTCCAGGGATTTTCGGAAACATCACCACTTCCGATTTTCGCAAACCAATCTGCTCCCTTCTCGATAATTACCGGAATATTTGCCCAGGTTTCGACATTGTTCAAAACAGTGGGTTTTCCTTTGAAACCTGATTCCACATTGTGGATATATTTTGCTTTCGGCTCTCCCACTTTTCCAGTCATCGAAGCCATCAAAGCAGTCGATTCTCCACAAACAAAAGCTCCGGCTCCTCGATGAATTTTTATGTCGAAATCAAAACCGGAATTTAAAATGTTCTTTCCAATAAATCCTTTATTTCTTGCCTGCTCAATTGCCTTTGAAATTCTTTCCAGAGCAAGCGGATATTCCTTCCTGATATAGATATAACCTTCGTTTGAACCGATGGCATAAGCTCCGATGATCATTCCTTCGATGATCGAATGAGGGTCACTTTCCAACAGGTTTCTGTCCATAAATGCACCAGGATCACCTTCGTCCGCATTACAAACCAGGATTGGAATTTCATTTTTCTCGATTGCTGCTTTGACTGCACTTTCCCATTTGATTCCGGCAGGAAATCCTCCACCTCCACGACCGCGAATTGCTGATTTTTTCACTTCATCGATAACATCTTCAGGAGTCATTTTTAAAACTTTTTCCAAAGATTCGTAACCTTCTGCAGAAATGTAATCATCGATATTTGTTGGGTCGATTATTCCACAATTTCGAGAAGCGATTTTTACCTGTTTCTGGAAAAAATTGTCATCTTCAGTTTCAATTTCATCTGCTTTCACCAGCCATTCTTTGATGGGAGAATCATCTTTTGCATGATGCTCAATAATTGTTTTGGCTTTTTCTTCCGTAACATTTCCATAAAGCCTTTTACCTTTATCAGTAATAATTTCGACCAGAGGTTCATTATAACACATTCCGATACAACCGGTTTCCAATAATTCCACTTCTAATCCGTTTGCTTTAATATCTTCGGAAATAAAATTCTTTATCTTTCCAGCTCCGGCAGCTAAACTACAGGAAGCAAGACCAATAGTAATTTTTTTCATAAAGTCACCTCATCATATTTTTTCAAAATTGTTTTGATCTTATCTGAAGTGAAATCTCCATATATATCATCATTGATCATTACAACCGGAGCCAGGCTGCAGCAACCGAGGCAACGGACTTCTTCCAAAGTGAAATTATCATCTTCTGTAGTTTCGCCGATTTCGATATTCAGTTCTCTTTTGAAAGCATCGAGAATTAACGGAGCACCTTTCACATGGCAGGCAGTTCCAGTGCAAACCTGGATTTCATATTTTCCGCGAGGAGTTAAACTGAATGATTTATAAAAAGTAGCAATATGATATAATCTGGCGAGAGGAACTTTGGTTTTGAGAGTAACTTCTTCTAAAGCTTCACGTGGAATATATCGGAATTCATCCTGAATATCCTGCATCATTTCGATCACGAAGTCAGGATCGGAATTCCATTTTTCTATTATTTGATTCACTTTTTCCATTTTATTCTCCCTTCCCAGAACAGCAAGGTTCGGATTTTCTTTGTTGAATATTCCATTTAGGTCTCATATTAGGAGTTTTCACGATTATGGCTTTGATCTTTTTATTCCTGAAAACTGAACCGATTCCACCGCGACCTGCTTGTTTGATCCTGGTTCCCTGTCTTCGCCAATCCCACCAGGAAAAGTTCAAACATCCGATAAGGGTATGATCCGAGCCAGTTCCTGCCGAAACTACCGAAATATTCTGCTTTTCAGCAGGAGTATCTGCATACATTTCCGTGAATTCTTCGGAAGCGAGATGAGCATTAACACTTTCTTCCGGAGCTTCTTCGATGGAAATTGTTTTAGTCGTGGAATCGATAAAAATAATCACATCTTTTTCTGCTTTTCCTTGTATTTCCATTGCATCCCAACCAGCAAACTTGAGAAGCGGTCCAAAATGACCTCCAACATTGCTGTCGATAATACTGCCGGTAGTGGGGGAGATGGAGGTTACCAAAGATTTTCCTGCGCCGGAAAAAGTAGTTGTTCCACCCAGAGGTCCGCAGGCGATCACAATTTCATTTTCCGGACTGTCCCATTTTGTATTTTCATTTACACCATTCCAGAGAAGCCAGAGTCCGAATCCTTTTCCGCCAATGAATAAATCTTTCATCTGCTGAGTTACAGGTTTTTCTTTAATTTCATTATCAGAAATGTTCACATAAAGAGTTTTATTCGTGTAACCTTTTTCGATACTGGAAGGAGTGTAATCGATTTTTTTCAGGATCTTATGAGCATTTTTCATTTCTTTGATATTACTCATTAGTTACCCTCCTTCTTGTTTGATTTTTTCGGAATCTTCATTCAATCCTCCATATATTTTTATAAAAAATATGCAAATTTGAAAATCGAAATTCTTAGTTTGATTTTAGCTGTCAAGCAGTTTCTAAATATGAAAATATCTTAAAAAGAATGAGATTATTAATAAATTATTATTGACCTTAAAGTATTAGTTCAGGTTTCTTGGAAAAAGATTTGAGGTTTATATGAGAAAATTAGATTATAAAAAAGAAATTGAAAAAATAATTGAATTCATCAGAATTGAGCTTTCAAAAGCATGTTTAACAAAATTAATTATTGGATTATCCGGTGGAATAGATTCAGCAGTTACAACTGCGTTGAGCATTAAAGCAATTGGAAAGGAGAATGTGATAGCTGTAATGATGCCGTATAAAAGCAGTCATCCGGATAGCCTAAAACATGCTGAGGAATTTGCGAAAATTCTCGGAATTCAATATGAAGTCATTGATATATCTTTGATGGTAGATGCATACTTCGATAATTATGCATTAGATACAGATATACTGAGGAAGGGAAATCTAATGGCACGCGAGCGAATGTGCATTCTATATGACCTTTCCGCAAAATTTCAGGCTTTAGTAGCTGGAACTGGAAATCGTTCCGAATTAATGGTTGGATATTGCACTCAATATGGAGATAATGCCTGTGCATTCGAGCCCATCGGGCATCTTTACAAAACTGAAGTCAGGGAAATTGCGAGAATTTTGCAGATCCCAGAAAATATAATTAGAAAACAACCTTCAGCAGATCTGTGGCAGGAGCAAACAGATGAAGATGAGCTGGGAATCACTTATGAAAATCTCGATGAAATTCTTTATAACTTATTTGATCTGAAGAAAACGAGAAAAGAATTGATTAATAAAGGCTTCTCAAAAGAGAATATTGAGAAAGTATTGGAGCTAAATAAAAAATCGGAATTCAAACGAAATATACCGGTGATGATTGGATAGGAGATAGACTGGAAAGTGGTTTTTTCGACTCGTAAGGAACGACGAGTCGAGCTGTCCTCTATCAGCAAGCTGATAGTTCTATTAAGATGAAAACAAAAATCAAGAACATCGGAATGTTCAGCTTGCTGATCTTCCGATTGTACGGGCAAGAGCTCCTTTACATTCCGAAGATTCGACAAGTCGAAACATTCGGAAGTTAGGTATAGTTTCATAGGAGACAAAGTGCGTATTCAGGCAACCTCGAGTCGTCGTCGCAAGCTCCTTACAACTCGAAATAGCACTTTACGGATAAAAAATAATTAGGAGATAGTTTGAAAATATTAAAAAGTGACAGATGTAAAATATGCAAAACAAATCGAGGGAATCGTTTCTGCTTGCGAACGGGGAAAGATATCTGCTGGTGTTGCTGCAATGAAAAACGTATTGATTTTAAATGTTCGGATAATTGCCGCTATTCCCTGCAAAAAACAGAAACATTTGAATATAAAACAAATACGGATTCCCAAAAAGAATATGAAGACCTGCTGAAGAAATCAATTGAACGCTGGATGAATATATCACAGGAAATTTTCCATAATAAGATACCTAATGAAATGCTGAAAACAGAAGAAGGCAAAAAAGAAATTGAAGATTTTTTCCTGCAATTAAATATTACTAATCCAATTTTATTAAATCTTTTTAATGTAATATTTAAGCTCGACAATCCTAAAGCGATTTCTAAGAAAGAAACTCACGAAGATATTGCTCAAAAATATCTAAATAAGATCATTGAACAGGATTGGCTGGGAACCATCCAATTTCTTTATAGAAACCAGCAATACGAAAACGAAGAATATAGAAAAAATTATTTGAACCGATTATCAACCAACAATATTTTAAAGAAACTTACTGATTATGAGCTAATATCATCTGCTCTTTCCGAAGATAGAAAGCAAGCTTTGGTTTATCTGGATATTAACAGGAAATTTGACTTGACTTTACGTTTGGGTCTGGATGAAAAAAACTGGAAAATCGATTCTAAAATTTTTGGGAAACCGGAAATCTGCAACGGAGAGAATGATGCTATAAAACAAGTGGCAATGCTGCTTTCCAAAAAAGACTTCTCAAAAGCATTTACCCTGATAAAAAAATATTCAGCCATTTTTGTTGATTCAGCAGATTTTCAATACTATTGGGGACTTTATTACACTTTTACTCATAACAACAAAAAGGTTAAAGAACATTTCTGGAATGCTGTGGAGATAGACCCAACTTTTGTGGAAGCAAAATATAACCTTGCTTATGTTTATCATTCCGAAGGGGATATTGAAAAAGCAAAACAGCTATATTATGAAATAATTAAGATATCTCCCGGAGATATTAAATCTCTCAATAACCTGGGTTCTATTCTCATAGATGAAGGAGAATATAAAGAAGCAAAACAATTATTACAGAAATGTGTGAAAATAGATAAAGATTTTGAGATTGCTAAGAAGAATCTGCAAAGATTGGAAGAACTGGAGAA
>CAYWJN010000103.1:0-8460 GCA_964457455.1 uncultured Candidatus Cloacimonadota bacterium | reverse complement strand
CTTTCCAGAATTGAAAAGTTCTTTAAATGAGCATCACCATTACCAAATACATAATTGAAAATGACCAAATGGAAATATTTTTCTATCTCAATCATATATGCCGGAATGTTTTTTAAAATCGACTTTCCGATTTGTTCATAACTTCCATCATATTTAAAGTTCTTCCCCACATTTTCCGGAGTTTTATTCAAAATCTGGCAAAAATCTTCTTGTTGTAGTTTCTTGTTGTTTTTTCTATCGAATCGCTTAGAAATAAAAGCCAATTCTTCATCAGAAAAATAAATCAGAGAATTCTCTGCTATTTTAATTTTAAAAACCTGTTTGGCAATCTGCATGGTAATATGTTCATTCGCCGGCACATCATCATTAAATTTCGGAGTTGGATTAATTGGAATCGGTTTTAGAATAAATTCACCATCTTTATCGGTAGGAATTAATTCATCTTTATGAATCTTCAAAGATATTTTATCTTGAACTCCTGAAATCGAAAATTTATCAACCAATTCTGTTCTGATTTTCAAAAAATCCTTTTTATTAAAATTCAAAACCGGATTTACTTTTCTTTTATTGAATAATAATTTCAAGCATGAATTACAAATTTTATTTTTATCTAACTCTTTAAGGCACGAGAGACATCTATTCATTTATTTCCTCGATTGTAATATTACCGATGGTATCAAATTTTGTAGTTTTAAGAAGTCTGGAAAAATGATCATTATCATCTATTTTAAATTTCCTGCATTGAATTTCCTTCAAAGCTCCTTCTGCTAATAATCCATAGAAAAAAGGAAAAAGATATTTTGAACTAAATTTCTTTTGGGTTTTGGGAAAATTCAGAGATATCGGTTTAAGGTTTTTATCTTTCAAAAAATTTTCATCATAATAGAAAATGTATTCAAACCCTTTCTTTTCAATTATTCCTGCAAAAATCCCATTCTGATACACTTTTCCTTTTCGTGCCATTATTCAGAACCTTTGATTTTTATCCTCATTTCCAAACCTAAAACATTGAGAATTTTATTTAAAACAGCGAAAGTCGGATTCCCTTTTCCTGATTCAATATCACTCAATGTATGATGCGCAATATCGGAGATTTCACAAAATTCCTGCTGGTTGATCTGCAAAGTTTTTCTTCGTTCTTTTATTAATTTAGCCAAATCATTTATATTCATTTAATCCTCTTTTTTCATTTTAATGAAAATCGAATCAAATATTTATATCGAACCAATTAATTGCAAGCTATTTTTCAGTTTAATGAAAATAGTTGCTTACTCCCTTTTTCCTTTACTCAACTTTCTCCTTTTCTCCGGTTCTCCCTTTTCCCGGTTCTCCTTTTCCCTTCTCAAACAAGATTGTTTGAGCTACTCTGCTTTCTCATTCAATAACTTCAAATATTCCTTTATCAATTCCTGGTATTCTTTGGGAAATGATTTGTAATCCTCATCAAGCAGAGCTTTCTGACGCATTTTCTCAAATCTGAGTTTTATCTCTTCCGGTAATTCCCAATCCTCAATTTCACTTATTTCAGCTTTTCTTTTTTTGGAAAATTCTCGTTTATGAATAGATTTTTGAGCATCGAGAAGTCGTGACAAAATTCTTTCTTGGTTATCTAAAAGCGATTGGTCAATTCTATTTCTTTTTAACTGGCGGGAAATAGATTCCAGATCTTCAACAATCTTATTTAATGCAGAAACCTGTTTCTGAGCTTCAGGATTATTCTGTAACATCCTTTTCAGATTCTCTGCAAGTCTTTGTTCATCACGCGCTAACTTCTGCATCTGAGAACGCGTTTCATTGCTTATCATTCCATCCTTTCCAATTTGCTGCATAAGCTGTTGAGTCATCATATTCATCATCATCTGCTGCTGACCCATCTGCTGCAAGCTCTGCATCAAAGATTGCATTCCACCACCGCCACCTTGCTGCATATTACTGCTCGCCTGCATCAAATCGAAAATCATCAAATTTATTCCTTTCTGAATATTGCTGAGATATGTTTTTATCTTATTATTTTTTGCATCATTAATATCTGTGAATAAATCACGATAATTGGAAAATGTGAAATTAGCATCAAAGACAAATTTCGGTCCGATCGCGAGAATTATCATGGGAACACTGTAAAGAATTTTCAGAGTCAAATCTATTCCTTCGAAATTAGCAATTTGAGAAGGTAAAATGGCAAACGGATCTTTCACATAACTTTGTGCCGATTCTTCGTGTTTATCAGAGAAAATCAGCAGTCTCCTGATAGTTTCTTCGATGATTTTTCCCATTTCCATCATAGAAGAAGAAGACATCATCTGCTTCATTTCCTGTAATTTTTGCGTCATTTTCTGCATTTTATTGGATGCATTCTGCTGCTTTTGTTTTGCTTGCTCGAATTGCTCGGATTGCAAATTTTCAGAGCTTTCCTGCAAATCCGAAGAAAGGCTGTCCTGCTCCATCTGCTCCTGAAGTTCTTTCATTTTCTCTAATATTTCTTTGTCCTTTTTCTCATCTAACATTTCTTTAGCTTTTTCAATTTGCTCTTTCAGATTTTCCAGTTTTTCAGAAATCGTTTGCTGTTCTTCAGCCAATTCGGATGCATCCTGTTTGCTAGTTTTGCTTTCTTGCTGCTTAGTTTTTTCATTCAGTTTGGATTGCATTTCTTCCATTTCTTCAGAGATTTCCAGAGCTTTTTGAATAGCTTGTTCCTTCTTTATATCCTCCAGCAGATCTATGGTTTGTTCCAGTTTTTGAATAAAATCTTCCATTGAGAATTTGAGATCTTCCATTGCTTTTTTCATAACTTCCGGGTCCATATTTTCCATTGCTTCCTGCAATTTCTCCATTGCTTCCTGCAATTGTTCATTAGAAATCTCTTCCATCAAATCCTTGATTTTCTGCATCTTTTCCAGAGTTTCAGTAGAAAGAGCTTTATTACTTTCAAATTTCTCGATTAAATTCTGATATTCTTCTGTAATCTGCTGAATATCTCTATTCATATTTTCCTGGTTTTCCAAAAACTTTTCCAATTCCTTTTTGTCATCCCAATCAAATTCATCTTTTTTCAGCATTTCAAGACGCTTCTCTTCAAAATCTTTTTCCAATTCTTTAGATTTTTCAAGTGTATTTTGAAGGATGTCCGTATTCTCTGCTTCCTGCTTTTCAATTTCCTGGTAAATTTCTTCAATGGAGGGAAATCTGGCAATGTACTTCCGGCTTTCCGCTTTTTGTTTTTCCGGAGAATTGTCTGTGATTTCTGTCCAATAAACTACTTTATCTCCGGGAATCAGGAACATCTGATTCAAATCAAAAACATAATCTAAATTCAACAAACTTCCTTCAATCTCATTTCGAATTTCAAAAAATGTTTCTTCACCATAATTAATGAAATAAAAAAGTTTAAGGTTTTGCAAACCAAAATCATCCGAAGCAAATATCTTGAGAGGAAGCAACATATTCTGCGTGAGCAAAGTATCTTTTCCGGGTGAAACAATCCTAATTTCCGGAGCTTTATCCGGAATCACAGTAATTGTTTTGCTGATTTTTTGAGATATATTTCCCAGAATATCTTTCAATCTAAAATGATAAGAACCATTTTTTGAAATTTTAAAATTAGTTTTGAAAGAAGATTTTCCCAGTCTTTCCATTTCCTTCAATTCGCCATCAAAAAAAATGATATGAGCAGTTTGAATCGGATTATTAGCTTCGATCTGCAAAATTATATTTGTGTTTTTAATCGCTTTGATATGTCCGCTGCTTTCAGTTTCAAGTTCTGCTTTGAGTCCGGTATATTTGGGAAAATCGTACCTGATGGAAATGGTTTTCACAGCAGGATATTCAAACACATCTACTCTAAATGTATCTGAAGATGCAAACGGAGTTTTGATGAAATAGTTAAAAGAAAAATCCAGGTTGTTGAAAATCTTTTTAAAATCGAGAAGTTTGGTTTCTCTCCATTTTTCTTCGATCTTATAAAAAAGAAAATGTTCCACTTCTCTTTCCGGATTTACAACTTCAATTAAAAGATTTTCATTACATGAAATTATAATATTTCCCGGCTCAACTTCCACAAATTCCTTATGTGCAACCGGAGGGAGTTTGTTCAATAAAAAGAAGTTTAGTGTTTTGGAAAACTCTTGAGGATTTAAAATAAAAATCAACAATGAAAATATTAGAACTGAAATAAATGGAAGAATAAGAAATTTTATTTGAACCCAATCCGGTTTGATAATCTGGTTTTCTGCTTTTTTATCTGCCTTTTTAAAGATGAGCTTGAGAATTTCAGGATCGAACGTCTCATTAAGAAGTTCCAAAGCATTCTGATAAGTATCGGTTTTATCTTTGTTGAATTCATCCAGGATTTTTGCAGCTTGAAACTTGTTTATCCAAGATTTTACAGTTTGAAAGATGAGATAAAACAAGATCAGAATTATCGTTATTTTCAAACAAAAAGCAAAATAGAATAACTCGTTTTGATGACCCACCGAAAAATTAAAGATAATGAAAAAGATACTGAAAAACAGGAAAAGCAATGAGATAATGAGAATCAGAAACTTCAGGATGAACAGCGAATTGCTCATTAATTGCTGAAAATTTATCTTTCTTTCGAATAAACGCATTATTACCTAATTCTGAGCCTTAACTAAAATAATATTATTACACTTTAATGCAATGTAGCGACATTTAAAAAACAATATATTTTATGCAAGATTTTTAAAAACTTTGACAAATAATATTCATTATTAAAATCTTCTACTTGTGTTTTTGAAAAGTAAAAAATTGAAATACCAGTTTGTGTTTAAACGGTATTCAAAGGAGATGCTTTGATTTCTGATGCATTACGTAATAGCATTAAAGATTCTTTAGAAGAAATTGCTTATAAAAGAATTATTCTTTTTGGATCAAGAGCTCGTGACGATTATTCCATACAAAGCGATTTTGATATTCTTATCATTATAAATAAAGTTACTTCAAAACAGAATAAAATAAATCTATCAACACTGATTAGAAAACGTTTTGCAGCAAAGATGTTAGATGCTGATGTTTTAGTGAAAGACGAAAAAGACATTGACTATTTGAAAGACAAACCTGGTAGTGTGGTGCGAAATGCTCTGTTTGAGGGTGTAACTTTATGAATAATGAATATTTAAAAAATTGGATTACAAAAGCTGATAATGACTTAAAAGTCGCTGAACATGAAATGAACATAAGCGTTGACGAATGTATCACTGAAGCAATCTGTTTTCATTGTCAACAAGCTGTTGAAAAATATCTTAAAGCTTACCTTATCTTTCAAAAGCACGATTTTGGTAAAACTCACAATCTTGAATATCTTATTGAATTATGTTCAAAATATGATAAGGAATTTCACAAAATAAATGTTGGCAACCTTTCATTTTATGCTGTTGAAATCCGCTATCCAGATGATTTCTACATTCCAACGATTAAAGAAGCTAAAGAAAGTATTGAAATTGCCAAGCAGGTTAAAAACTTCGCTCTCAAAAGAATTAAAGATAAATAATTTTTTTTACGATAAACTGTTCCTCACAAAAACGCTGGTTTGTTTTCGTTTCAATGCAATGTAACGACATTTAAAAAACAATATATTTTATGCAAGATTTTTAAAAACTTTGACAAATAAATCTTTTTTTTATTTTCATATCTGGCGTTTGTTTAAATAAATTTTAAGAATATTTTTATTAAGTGAGGATTTTAGGGTATTATCTTGCGACCAGAAAAACTTCGCAAGAAATAAACGGGTAATGCCCTTTTAAGTAGAATAACTAAAGTAGGTTTTCTTATGCTCCATCATATTTTCATAATTTCAGACGGGACCGGTCTAACAGCAGAGCAAGCCTTAAAAGCTGCCTTGGTTCAATTTGAAGAGACTGAAGTACGAACATACATGCGTTCCAATGTGCGGACCAAACAACAAGTCTTGCATATTATTTCCGAAGCTCACAATATCAAGGGCATGATCGTTCATACTATTGTCTCAAAGAAACTTCGCGATTTAATTCTAGAGCAAGGTCGTCTTCATAATCTCGATACGATAGATTTGATGGGACCACTTTTAGCTCAATTATCACACAATTTTTCTGATTCTCCATCTGAAAAACCAGGAGTATTTCATGAATTAAACAAAGCTTATTTTCAACGAATAAAGGCAATCGAGTTTACTTTTCGCCATGATGACGGTCAAAGAATCGAAGAATTGGAGAAAGCTGAAATTGTGTTACTCGGCGTATCCCGAACCTTTAAAACTCCCATAAGTGTCTACCTGGCATTTAAAGGATGGTTCGTAGCCAATATTCCAATTATCTTAGGAATTGAAGTTCCTGACATAATTTATAAACTACAACCGAATCGTGTTTTTTGTTTGATGACTTTTCCCGATCGTTTGGCTGAATTGAGAAAAGTTAGAGAGAGACATTTGGGTGGAGCCACAGGAGAATATGCAAAGCTCTCTCATGTCAAAACAGAATTAAATTATGCTAACAAAATATATAAAAAACAACCGAAATGGTTTAAAGTAGATGTAACCAATAAACCCATTGAAGAAATATCCTCTGAAATTCTAACAGCATTTAGGAATAACAGAAATAATGATTAGATAATTAATTTCATCCTCATTCCAATGCTCATGCGTTAGAACGCAAAATTTACCTCACAGAAGTAGCTCCATTAAACCATTTGAAAGATCACAAAGCGGAGCTATGTGTTACTTCCTATACATTGGTTTCCAATGTAATTCAGGTTTTTCCAGATAAAGATTCCAGAGATATTTTTCAATTTTTCCTTTCAAACATTCATCGATTTCTTTGATAACTTTATAAGGATTTAGTTTAACCTTGCGAATGGTCGAAGACCTTCGCAATGGTTGAATTTATCGACAATCAAAATCATATATTTTATCAGTTTTACAGCCCTGATAATATTTTTTTTCAATCAGTTTTAAACGCAATTTATTTAGCCATTCCGGTTTACTTCCTTCATAATTTCCTACTGCTATTTGAGATTTTCTAATATTAGATGTAAACAATCTTGAAATCACAATATCTCCACGTAAGAAAGGAATTAGCTCAGATAAAATGTCAATATATTCATCTATAGAAAGCAAATGGATATTTTTCATTTCAGCCAGTTTTGTATTTTTATAAACCACGAGGTTATGAAATTTTACTTGTTTGATGAAGTCGTTGGAAGAAACATATTTTATGGTTTGCAACATATCATCAAAACTTTCATTCGGGATTCCAATTATCAGATGAACTCCCACATCCAAACCAGCTTTTCCACAAAGTTCAATTGCTTTTTGTGTTTGCAAAAAATTATGATTGCGATTAAGAAAATCCAAACTTTTATCATGAACAGATTGCATGCCAATTTCAATCGTAACAGGCACTTTAAAAGACAGCAATATTTCCACGATTTCAGAATCCACGAAATCCGGTCGTGTGGATACAATCAATCCTAATATTTCCGGATGAGATAAAGCTTGAGAAAATTTACCTCTTAAAAATTCGACATCTCCAGCAGTAGAAGTTTCATCCTGAAAATATGCCAGTAAACCAACATCTCCGCAACTCTTTTTTATTCTGGGAATGGCATCATCAAGTTGTTTTTCAATACTTAAATTCTGAGATTGATATTCACCGGTAAAAGTCTCGGGATTGCAGAAGATGCATCCTCCGTTTTCAGTCCTGTTCGGGCATTTTATACCAGTGCTCAATCCAACCCGAAAAACCTTTCTTTCAAACTTCTTTTCCAAATAAGTAGAATAAGTATAAATCCTCTTTTCAAGATTATTTTTCATGAATTTGAAAAAATAAATTAAGAAAGTTTTGTCAAATTAAGAAAAGGAATTGTTTTTTTTATAATACTTTATTAGTGTAGATTCGTGTTCATTCGTGGCAAAAATATTCAAACGAATTGTTTTATTAGAAAATTCAAGCTTGCTTTTACTTTTTTACTTAACTCAGGTTCATTTATTTCTTTGATGCTTTCCGGTTGGATGGCAATCAGAAACGTTTGCTTACCTGCTTTTTGGAGCAGTTTCATGTATAACTTCAAAGGTATTTTGTGAAAGTGTTTTCCGAAATCTTCAATTTCATCATAAACAGTAATCCTAATCTCACCTGCTTCTGCTTGAAAATCTGAACTATCAACAAAAATCACCAGACCTTTTTCATTATTATTACAAAGATCCAGGACAATTTCAGTTATATTATCGAATTCAGTAAAAGCATTCTTATAGTGATTTTTGATTCTTGAAATGAACTTAATCCCAACTCCATCATCGCTTCGATATGGATTACCAAGTCCGATAAAATAGATTTCTTCTTCTTTATATTTTTGGAAAATCTTTTTGATAAAATCTTCAAATTTCATTTGAAATTACCTGAAATGTTCCCACGCAGGACAGCCTGTGTGAAAACTTTTTCTGAGACATTTTTAAAATATCAATCTACATGT
>CAYWJN010000102.1:0-8556 GCA_964457455.1 uncultured Candidatus Cloacimonadota bacterium | reverse complement strand
AATAATCGGTGAAATTTTGTCAAAATAGCAACCAATTTTCGACCATTAGACCAATAATATCGATATGGAGATTTTGAGAAAACAATAAGGAGTTAATTAATCAATGATTGAATATTCTGAAAAAATTTTAGAGATAAACCAAGATGAATTGAACGGTTTCTTTGTTGATTGGCAAAATCCACCCTCAACTTCCAAACATTATGAAATATTGAAAAACAGTGATATTGTCATATTTGCTGTCGATTCAGAAACTAAGAAGGTTGTGGGTTTTATCAATGCTTTGACTGATAAAGTTCTATATGCTTATATTCCTTTGTTAGAAGTTTTGCCGGATTATCAAGGTAAAGGAATAGGAAAAGAATTGATGAAATTAATGATAAATAAATTAAAAGATTTTTATGCTATCGATTTATGTTGTGATGAGGACTTGGAAGATTTTTACAGATCATTTGGATTTCAAAAAGTTTCAGGAATGGTGAAAAGAAATTATCAGAATCAGAATGGAGAATATTTGAATTTAATCGATTGTGTAAATTTAAAAAACCTATAAAAATATGAAAAAACTAATTATTCGAAAAGGCACTGAAAAAGATTTTCCTGCAATTCTTGAGCTTATCAAAGAATTAGCAACATTTGAAAAAGGATTGAATGAAGTAACAAATTCCATAGAAAAAATGCGAAAAGAAAAAAAGCTCTTTCAATCTTATGTGGCTGAAGTTAATGGAGAAGTCATTGCTTTTGCTCTTTATTTTTTTGCTTACTTTACCTGGGTGGGTAAATCTCTTTATTTAGATGACATTTATGTAAAAGAAGCTTTTAGAGGACAAAAAATCGGAAGTAAATTGTTAAAAAAAATATTTGAAGTTGCCAAAAAAGAAAATTGCTCCAGGATTCGCTGGCAGGTCTTAGATTGGAATCATCCAGCAATAAAATTTTATGAAAAGTATGGAGCAAAAATAGATAAAGAATGGCTGAATTGTGATTTTGACAGAAAGGATATGAAGGAATTTTTGGAGAGAATATGGAACAAATAGGAAAGAGCATAGATAATTTAAACATACAAAACCGAATTGATGAATTGAATAATATTTATGAATTACATAAAAAATTTGGAAACATTGCCTTTAATGCAATAGAAAAATATTATACAAATTCAGGTTATGCCAAAGGAATCGAAATAATCACGAAACTTATCAATGAGAATAAATTTTCCAAAAAAGAATTCACATTAAATCCCATAAAAATAATAACAGAATTTCTTAAAGGATATTTCATAGAACGTGGTGGTAATCAACCTGAAATATGGTCAAAAGAAAATGTTGTTTATTTGAAAACTGAATATTGTAAATACTGCGTAACCATCGAAGCGGAACAAACCGCAAAACATTGTCATGACGATGTTTGTGCGATCTATTGCAGAGCTTTTGCTAAAGGTTTGATCAGTATTTTTGAGGACCTTTTCCCAGGAATAATAATAAATTTCTATAATGTTAGTTCCAGAAGAGATGAAAAGGAAAGTGATTGTTTGGAAGCATTTCAGATTATAATTCCAAAACGTTAAAAATCTGGTAACAAACTAAAATAATAAACAGGTTTACCAGCAGTTTCCAGGTCCGTATTCCAGGCAATATCAAATTTCAGTACAAAATATCCCAAATTTAACCTGGGACCAAAACCCAGACCCATTTTTAAATCATTCAATTTATAATCATCAAAAGGCTTGAATTCATTATCTGTTTCCCAGACAGAACCTAAATCTACAAATGCACTTCCCCTGATATTATAAAAAAAAATCGGAAGAGGGAATGAAATCTGAAGATTATCAATAAAAGGAAAACGCAATTCAAAATTAGTAACGATCTTTTTTGTTCCTTCCAGGTCATCTTCCTCAAAGCCGCGAACTCCGTAAAATCCATATAAAGCAAATCTTTGATTGGATTTACCAGCTATAACTCCTCCTAAAAAGCGTGATGCAAAAGAATATCTTTTTGCGAAAAAACTATATTTTCGAAGATCCGCATATATAATTGAATAACTTTTTTTCTCATTGGAAAATCCTCTATTCAGAAGTAACGCTCCTCTCCAACCGGCAATTGGACCTACACTACCATAAATCGAATTATCATGAATAAAAGTAATTTGCGGAATGTAATTCAATTCAGTTTCCTTAACTTCAAGATTATTAGGAGGATCTTGCATATACTGAGGAAGATATTCTTCTATCCAATCATGACCATCCCACCAATCGCGAATCAGTTCATATTTATAAAAAATATTTTCAAAATCCACTCTCCAGAATTTGTTAAGAGGGTAACTAAGAATAGAATAAGCTCCAAACTCTCTTTCCCGCTCTCGCATATAATCAGTATCTGAACTTGCTACATAACCAATTTTATAAACTATCTCATCATTAAGATAAAAGCTGCCAAATCCATAATCTA
The DNA here is from genome assembly GCA_964457455.1 of uncultured Candidatus Cloacimonadota bacterium. GTDB lineage: Bacteria > Cloacimonadota > Cloacimonadia > Cloacimonadales > TCS61 > JABMPU01. The sequence continues at coordinate 6,115 of CAYWJN010000102.1, read as the reverse complement.
TTCTACGTGCTAAATAAAGATAATTCAAGATGAAATCAGAATTTTTAAGCTCTTGGCTGATCCCCACATTTATGCCAATTGAATGATTTCCCATCAGATCGCTTAAACTGAGCATTACAAAGCCATAAGCTCCGCCTGAAGAATACGCCATTCCGCCCCAAAGCCTGTCAATGGCAAAACTGGTTTTGTAAGATGAGATTTCAGGAATATTTTCTTGCATGGGTTTTTTATCCAATTCCAGGTTGAACTGCCTGTTCAAACTATCTAATTTTGCAAAATATCGAATATCTCGCTTACCCATTTCAGAATGATATTTATATTCTTCTTTAAACTTCTTTTCCTTTTTACCGAAAAGTTTGTAGTTATTAATCTGAAATTTTTCATAAAGATCATTGGTAAATTCATACATTTGAGGGAGATGATAATCTTCAAAAATCAAGTTTTCAAAGGGTTGAGATTTGATGTAGATATCCCATCCTTTTTCATGAAAACAGGATAGAATCAGGTTTTCATGTTCAGCGTCAATATCACCGCTGGTAACTCCTCCGAAGATATTTGTGACTTTTGCTCTTTTACCGGTATTCAGATTGATCATTTCAAAATTGGAGGTAAACTCTCTTTCAGCAACGAACAGCAAATTATTCTCTTTCCAAATGGGAGAATAATTATTAAAATCGTCGTTTGTAACCTGATAGAAATTATTATCATTAAAATCATAATAAAATATATTTTTGCAAAGTTCACCAAAAATGTGTTTTCTGGAAGTCTTTCTAAGAATTGTTCGTTCGGATGTGAAAGCTATTTTCGTGTCATCATCAGACCATCTTGGCTGAAAATCAAAATAATAATCATCGGTAATTTGTGTTATTTTAGCTGACTCAATATCAAATACATAAATATCGTCTGCCAGATTTTTCTGACCGGAAAATACAATTTTACTGCCATCATGAGAAACATCGATTTCATAAATTGCATCAAAATCCGGAAAGGAATATTCATCGATTATTTCTTCGGATTCCAAGCTCATTGTATAGACTTTATCACCAAAAGAAGTTTGAGCAACAAAGGCAAAAATATCTCCATCAGGAAACCAGCTAAAATTGTTTCTCTGAAAGTGAAAATCTTCAAATTTACCGGAAGATGAACCCTTTAAAATTTCTTTATTCGAAGAAATATCCAATGTTGAACCCTGCCAAATTCCAGCTCGAAGATTCTTATTGGAAAAATAGAGATAATGAAGCCCATCAGGAGAAAAACTGGGAGCTACGTTCATATTTGAGCCATCTTTAATATGATTTGTTTTTCGCTCAAAAACTTCATACGGAATATCAAATTCCGAAATAAGTGGAAAATACTTTCTTTTAAGATAATTCTCCCATTCCTGCTGCATCTCTTTAAAATCTTTTGAAAAAACCTTCTTAAAATTCGTATCCTTCAAACCAGAAATGCGAAATCCATAAAACAAATCCATAATAGAATCACGTCCATATTCCTTGCTGAGATAGGTAAGAAACGATTCCCCTTCCCTGTAAGCATAATAACCACCGATATTATCGAGCTTGTACAATTTATCGCTTAGAAGCAGGTCGATAACAAACATATTGTTGTAAACATCTTCCCCACCAACAGCTTCGAATTCCGGCAAACCCTCAGAAAACCAGAAAGGAATTCCCGAAAGATTAAAAATTTTCATACCGGTTTGAGCAATTTCATTGATATAAGCATGAGTCAATTCATGAACCAATGTTTTTTCCATCTTGGGATAGCTGCCGTCAAAGGGAATAGCAACCCGGTTCTTAAAAGATTCTGTAAATCCGCCAACGCTTTCATCTAAAAGCGGATAAATGATATTCGTAACCTCAAAATCACGATGCGATTTATAAAAGATAATGGGAATGCGATTTCGGATTGGTGTTTTAAAATCTTCTTTCAAATAATAATAGGCTTCCTCAGTCATCAAGGCAACTATTTTCCCAAATTCATCATCTCCTTTATTAAAGTAGATATCAAAATGAAGAGTTTCGATCTTAGACCATTCCAGCTTTTCAGCCTGAACTTTGTTCTTTCCAAAACTGAAGGAAAAAAGCTGAGTTATAAAGATAAAAAATAATATGATAATTAAAAACTTTTTCATCAATGTTCCTTTCTTTTATATTTAACAATTCTCTTGTTTCTCATTTAGACCGTTCCGAAGGTTTCTCAAGCTTAACCGTTCGGAAGGTCTTAAAAAACCTTAATCTTAAAATATTTACGAGGATTCTTTTTAATATCGATCAGAAGAGAATCCAATGATACAGCAGACTTCAACAACTTTTCATAAAGCTCTTTTTCTGTGATTATCTTATTGAAACTACTATCTTCTTCTACCAGTTTTGTTGATAAATCCCGGAAATTTTTAACTACAATATCCATTTCAGAAAGCGTGGAACTGAAATCGTTTAATACTTCATTTGTAAGATTTAATGACGAATTTATACTCTCCTCATTTTGAGAAATTATTTTTGATAATTTATCAGAAATTGAAGATGCATTTGCAATTAAATTCTCGATATTTTCAGAATTTTTATCATAGCTTTTATTCAATTTATTTATGAAACTCTGCGAAGAATCAGCAAATGAAAACAAGCCTTTGATAAACTCTTTATCTTCAGAGATGCTGTTCATCAATTCTTGAACATCACGAACCAAAGCTCCCATTTGAGAAACGAATCCTGAAAATCCCTGATTACGGAAACCATAATGAACAAGCGATAAATCAAGCATCTCATTATCCTGCCCGGGTATAATCTCCACCTGAACATCTCCCATAATATCAGTCTCGATTATATAAAATTCCGTATCCTTTTTTAAAGGAAAATCTAATTCTGCTTGCAGGTTTAGAGTAACTCCATCACTTGCAATCGAAATATCTTTTACACGTCCTTTTTTCACACCCAAAATCGAGACAGCACTTCCTGGTTCAATATTTCCTGCATTGCTAAATTTCACTTTTATTTCTGTATATTTCCTGTTTTCCATCACTTCCATAAACCAGGAATAACCCAACACAAGAATTATTATTGCTATCAATGTAAAAAGTCCGACCCTGAATTCCACACTTTTTTTATCCTGATAGAACTTCATCATTTCCCCTTTGAAATCTGTTTAATATTTGCCCGCGAAAAACCAACCTTGAAAAGGCTTCTTTCGGAGATTCTTCCTGCTTAGCACTTTCAAGGTTTCTTTAAATTATTACTCTGAAAGTGTCAAATGCAAGTAGCCATTGAAAGAGACATTTTCAGAGTGTCTCTAGTTAGCATTTTCAAGGTTTCTTTCATATTTTAGTTTCATTCCAGCCTTGAACCCTGAACCTTGAACCCTGAACCTTCTTAAGAAACCCTCATAAAATTCTGAACACGAATATCATCAGAATTTTTAAATTCCTTGTAAGATCCGTCAAAAATGATTTTTTTCTCGTGGATCATAGCAACTCTTCCTGCGATTTTCCGAATGCAATCAAGATCGTGAGTAACAATGATGGAAGTTAACTTGTAAGCTTTTCGCATCTTTAAGATGAGATTAATTATTTCATCTGCAATGATAGGATCTAAACCGGTTGTAGGTTCATCATAGATTATGTATTCCGGTTTCAGAATAATTGCTCGAGCCAGAGCAACTCTTTTCTTCATTCCGCCGCTCAGTTCTGCCGGCATTTTATCCAGAACATCCTCAAGTCCCATTAACTTGAGATTTTCCGTGACTTTATTAAAAATTTCCTCTTCAGATAAATCCGTGTGCTCATATAATGGCAACGCCACATTCTGAAAAACAGATAAAGAATCCAGAAGTGCTGAGCCCTGAAACAGCATTGCCAACCTCTTTCGCATTTCCTTCATTTCTTTTCTTTTCAGCGAAAAAATATCAATTCCATCTACAAATACTTTGCCGGAAAAAGGATAAAATAGTCTTTCAATGGTTTTCATTAACACACTTTTCCCGCATCCGCTCCGACCCACAATAACAGTAATTTCATTCTGAGGGATAACGAGACTGATATCTTCTAAAACAGTATCTCTGTTAAAGCCAACTGTCAGGTTTTTGATTTCTATCATTTATTCATCTTTTTTTTCATCAAAAAGCAGATTAATCTTTTCTAATAATATCTTAGCAGGTTCATGTTCATAAGCAACCGATATTTGAGCTAATTGCTTCGCTTTTTTAAGGTTATTGATACTTAAAAAATAATCTGCATAATAAAAATAAGTTACTCCAATAAATTCCGGACATTCTTTAAGAGCCAATTCGCAAGCAAGAGAAAATCCTTCTCCAGCAGCAATAAGATCTTGGCAAACATAATAAATACCGGATTGGACAATCAATGAGCTGATGATTTGCTCAGGAGTAAGAACATCGAGAATATCTTTTCCTGACTCTTTTTCGATATCTTCCTTTAATTTATTCAATTCCTTTTGTGCATCTTCAACTTTATCTTCTTTGAGATAATCTCCTGCTGTTGTAATTCTTTCAAAAATTTCCTCACCAGACATAGCATTCAACAATGTGAAAATCACTAACATTAACAGGAATAAAAAGCTTTTCTTCATATCTACTCCACTTAATTTTTCTTGGTTTGTACAAATATTTTTTAAAGGATTTTTGTGCAATGTTTTTTATTTTTCTTTTCTGTTAAGAAGGTTTACTTCTATTCCTTTGTATTTCTTTCTGGTTGGAAAAAAATGGAAAAACTTTTCTGAAAGGTCTTCATTATTATTCTTGAAATATATTCTTACATAATGATCCGAAAGTGCAGTCCAGAATCCTTTTGTTTGTGTTTCAATTACACCTTTAAGAGGAACATTTCTTTTCAAAATGAAATCCAGGTAATTCTGCAATTTCCTTTCTGATAATTCCAAAAGTTTTCTGCTTCTTTCTTTTATAGTTTTTCCATGAACCTGCTCTTTCATTTTTGTAGCTTTTGTTCCGGGTCTTTGGGAATATGAAAACACATGAAGATATGTGAAATCTAATCCTGAGAGGTATTCATAAGTTTTTAAGAAAAGTTCCTCTGATTCTCCGGGAAGTCCGGCGATCACGTCAATTCCAATTGCTGAATCCGGTAAGATATCGTATATTTTTTGGATGAGTTTTGTGAAATCAAAAGTAGTGTAATCTCGACCCATTTTTTTGAGAAGTTCATCGCATCCAACCTGCAGCGGAATATGAAAATGAGGACACAATTTTTTGCTTTCTCTTATCAAATCTAACAAATCGTCTGTGAAAAGCTGTGGTTCTATCGAGCTTAATCGAATCAACTCTACGCCTTCGATAGCTTCAATATCATATAATAAATGGGAAAGAAAATATCTTTCATTCTTATTTTCTCTGCCATAAAGTCCAAGATTAATTCCTACTAATACGAATTCTTTGTAGCCGTTTTTTGCTAGCTTTTCTATTTGATTTAGAATATTTTCTTTTTTCCTACTTCGTGAATGACCGCGTGCAAAAGGAACTGCACAATATGCACAATAATAATCACAGCCATCTTGAATTTTTATAAAAGCTCTTGTTCTGTCTGTCATTGAATTGGTTGAAATTTCTTCGAATTCGGTTACCTTTGAAATAGGTTGAAATATATTGGAATCAAGATTGTTGATGCTTTTCAAAATTCGACTTTTTTTGTTATTATCGATTATAATATCTATATTTCCTAATTTTCTGATTTGCTGATAATTTCTTTGAGAATAACAGCCGGTTACAATAATTTTTACATCCGATTTTTTTTCTTTCTCTTTGAGAGCTTTGCGGATTGCATTCCTGCTTTTATAATCTGTGCGATTTGTAACAGTGCAAGTATTTATAATATAAACATCTGCTGGTTCTGAATAATCTACGACTTGAAATCCTGCTTTGATAAAATCATCTAAAATACAGGTTGTTTCGTATTGATTGACTTTGCAACCGAAGGTTATTGCTGCTATTTTCATTTTTACCACAAAGACACCAAGACACTAAGTGTGTTTTTATTTTTTACCACGAAGACACTAAGATTTACTTTAATAACATTTTAAGAATTTTATAATATTATTTGTGGTTCTTGTAAGTTTTAAATGGGTAGATAGCATTTATTAATTTTCCT
>CAYWJN010000101.1:0-8628 GCA_964457455.1 uncultured Candidatus Cloacimonadota bacterium | reverse complement strand
AATAAAGATTTTTATCAATTTATTTTTATTTACCCACTCATTTCTTCAAAGAGCCATTATTCTTTTAATTCCATCTTTAATTAATGGAACATTGAAATTAATTAAAAATCCAAGTCGTTTATTTGTTAGTTTCATATATGTTAAAATTTGTGCTTCATAAACAGGATTCATTTCAATTACGGCTTTTATTTCACAAATTATCTTATCTTCAATTAATACATCTATCCTGAATGATTCATCTAACATCTTTCCATCATAAACAATCGGAATGTTAACCTGTCTTTTAAATTTTAAATCCCGTTTTGATAATTCGTAACAAAAGCAAATTTCATATACTTTTTCAAGCAAACCAGGCCCAAGTTCTTTATGTACAACATAAGCAGCATCAATAACTTTTTTCGCTATTTTTTCAATTCCTTCTGATAAAGGTTTAAAATTCATCTTTTTTCTTCGTGCCTTAGTGGTAATTCCGATAAAGGTTAAAATTCATTTTTTTCTTCGAGTCTTTGTGGCTTCGTGGTAACTGCAATCCCCAGTTCATCCAGTTGTTCTTGCGAAACCGGTGAAGGAGATTCGCTCATCAAATCTGCTGCTTGCAATGTTTTGGGAAAAGCAATCACATCGCGAATGGATTCTGTTTTTGCCATTATCATCACGATTCTATCGATTCCCGGAGCAATACCTCCATGTGGAGGTGTTCCGTATTTAAGAGCATTGAGGAAAAAGCCGAATTTCTCATTCAGCTCTTCCTCTGTGAAACCGAGAACATCAAAAATCTTTTTCTGCACATCCAACCTGTGACAACGGATACTACCGGAAGAGAGCTCTACTCCATTACACACCAAGTCATAAAGCTGCCCGATGATTTTACCATAATCTTCTTCATTCTCGAAATACTTGAGATGTTCCTCTTTTGGTAAGGTGAACATATGATGAGCAGCTTCCCACTTTTGTTTTTCATCATCATATTCAAATAAAGGAAAATCAGTAATCCAGACAAAGTTAAATTCATCTTCGTTATAAAGCTTCAGTTCTCTGCCAAAGTGATTACGGATTTCAGCCAGAATTTTAAAAACCATCTTATGAGAATCTGCTGCGAATAAAATGAGATCACCACTTTTTGCACCTGTTTTCTTAAGAATTTCCTTTTGCTCATCATCGCTGAGAAATTTCGTAATTCCTGCATTTAATCCGTTCTCATCAACCTTGCAAAACGCAAGACCTTTACCTCCGAGATGCCTGGCAATATTTACCAGGTTATCGATTTGTTTCCTTGAATATGTTGCACAACCTTCAGCAACGATGCATCTTACACTGCCCTCAGCTTGAAGTGCTGATAAAAAAACTGTAAATTCGGAATTTTGTAAGCTATCAGAGAGGTTTATCAATTCTATTCCAAAACGCATATCAGGTTTATCAATGCCAAACCTTTGCATTGCCTGCTCGTGGGTTAACCTGGTAAATGGGGTTTGAAGTTTTATGTTGATAGTTTTTTCAAAAACATATTTGAATAATTCTTCATTTATTTCAAAGATTTCATCTTGAGTAACAAAACTCATTTCCAGGTCGAGTTGAGTGAATTCCGGTTGTCTATCCGCACGCAGGTCTTCATCACGGAAACAGCGAGCAATCTGGAAATAACTGTCAAATCCGGCAATCATCAAAAGTTGTTTGTAGATTTGAGGAGATTGCGGAAGAGCAAAGAATTTTCCTTTATAAATTCTACTTGGAACCAGGTAATCCCGCGCTCCTTCCGGAGTGCTTTTCATCAGCATTGGTGTTTCTATCTCAAAGAAATTTTTTCTTGTGAGAAACTCACGAATGGCAAATACAACTTCATGACGTAGAATAATAATTTTCTTTAGTTTTTCCCGTCGCAAATCCAAATAACGATATTTTAATCGTAAATCTTCTTCTGCCAAAACATTCTCATTTACTTGAACTGGAAGCGGCTCGGAATCATTTAATAAAAGCAATTCCTGAACTTCGATTTCGATTTTACCGGTTTTTATGTTTTTATTGATATTTGATTCGCTTCTTGCTTTCACAACTCCTAATATTCCAATCACATACTCATTTCTCAATTTTCCGGCTTTTTGATGAACTTCCTCATTTTCAGGATGAAACACAATTTGGATAATCCCGGAAACGTCCCGTAAATCTATGAAAATCAGTCCACCCAGGTCTCGCCTGCGATGAACCCAGCCCATTAAAGTTACTTTTTCTTCAACATTGTTGATATTAAGATTCTCTGCAAAATTAGTTCTTCTTTTTTTTCCTATGAAATCCAACATATATTTTCCTTCTTATTTTATTAGAAATGCGACATTTAATATTGTTGCTATTTTGTCAATTGTTTGGTTTTGGAGAAATAAAACATTACTGTCATTCCCAACTCTATGCACTGTCATTCCCAACTCGATTGGGAATCTCGTTAATCACCATCGTAGATTCCCGTTTTCACGGGAATGACAGCCAACTCTGCAGGTTCATTCTTGAAGATTGAACCGTAACATTTGGTTCAGGCTACAACCCTGAACCAGCAAAAGATGAAACCAAGACCTTACGGATGGTTGAGGAACGAAACCTCCGTAATGGTCAGGAAATAGAAATCAACTATTGCGAAGGTTTAACAAGATGAATTTCTCTGTATGTAACCATTCGCAAGATTTGGTCTTACTTAGACTTTTCCTTCTTATCTCCGCGGGTGAAATTAATGATGTTATCACGAAATATGATACGGCAGGAATAGTTGGAAGAAGAAATTTTGGGAAAGAAAATGAATCCGGATTTTTTGGCACCAGGCAATATCTCACCAAAACGAAAAGAATAAGTAATCAGGTTTCTCTGGGCTTCACGCCATTCTTCCAGGATATTCTTCTGATCTTCCAGAAGCGAACGAAAGGCATCCGAATCATCCTCGATATTTTGTATAACCAGGTATTCCAATTGTTTTGGTAACAACATCTTTTCGATAAATTCCAAATCAACCGTATCAAACTGATTTTCTTCTTCATCCAGAAGTGTAATATCCAATGGAGTTATCTTCATTTTTTCTTTGGTTTTATTGCTGATAGAAATATGAAAAGTTGTAAAGTAATCTGTAAGATTCTGCGGTTCTTTTACCCAATATTCATTGGCTGCTGCAAACACAAAATCGTCTTTTTTGATAACGCCGTAACCTTCTGAAATGATAATACCTTTTTCTTTAACAGGTAAATATTTGATGGTACAAGATACAAAAAAAGCCGTAATCAGCAGGAATAGAATAATTTTTATAGATTTCATTTTTCTTCCTTTATTAAATTTATGGGACGATAAAAAAATCGTCCCACATTTCTGATTTATGAAAAGTTCTGTCAAATTAAATTACATTACCAATCAGGGGATTGGTTACGAGCAGATGTATATTTCTATTCATCCTCATCCAACAACAATTCGATTTGCTCTGTTTTTTTATCAACCTTGATTTTTTTCTTTTTCTTGGGTAATGCTACTTTAGATTGTTCTTTTTTTTCTTCAACTTCAGATATTTCTTGTTCAGGTTTTTTTTTCGGTTTGATAGAAACTTCTTTAGTTTCCTCTACAGCTTCCTCAGGTTTTTCTACTGGTTTGATGGAAACTTCTTTAGCTTCCTCTACAGCTTCCTCAAGTTTTTCTTCCGGTTTGATGGGAACTTCTTCGGTTTCTTCTAAAGCTTCTTCAGAAAGTCCCTCGATTTCTTCAAGCTCTTCTTCCTGTTCAGCCAGAATCCGGGTAATATCAAAAACTTTATCACCTTTATTAAGATTGATCAAGCGAACACCTTGAGTATTTCTGCCGATCACACTGATCTTTTCCACAGCCTGACGAATGATCATACCCTTTTTGGTAACAATCATCAGATCATCATTATCAACCACTTCCATCAAAGAAATGAGATAGCCGTTCCTTTCGGTTGTTTTAAGAGTAATAACACCTTTTGAACCACGCCTTGTCTGCTTGTAATGGTCAACATCAGAACGTTTTCCATATCCGTTTTCACTGATTGCCAGAAGAGTTCCACCACGCTTAACAACAACCATGGCAACCACTTTATCCTCTCCTCGCAAACTTATTCCTCTCACACCCTGCGAATTTCTGCCCATGGAGCGAACATCGGTCTCATTAAAGCGATTTGCATAACCCTTTTTGGTGGCAAGTATGATATCATTATCACCATCCGTAATTTGAGCATCGATAAGCTGGTCACCTTCAACCAGTTTTATTGCTATGATGCCATTCACTCTTGGATGGGAAAACGCTGTAAGTGGGCTTTTTTTGATAGTTCCTTTCTTTGTAACCATAGTAACAAAATGCAGAAGTTCAAAATCCCTGGCAGTAACAAATGCTTCGATTTTCTCTTCTCTCTCCAATTGCAGCAGGTTAACAATTGCTTTTCCGCGAGCTAATCTGCCGACTTTAGGAATCCTGTGAACTTTGAGCCAATGGCATTTGCCAAAATCTGTGAAGAAAAGAATATAGGCATGGGTGGAAGCTACAAAAATACTTTCAGTAAAATCTTCTTCTTTTAAATTCGAACCTGAAAGCCCCTTTCCACCTCTTCCCTGTTTCCTGTAAGTATTTATCGGCAACCGCTTTATATAACCTTGATGCGATATTGTGATAACCATTTCTTCATCTGCTATCATATCTTCTGTTTCAATGTCTGCAGAACCCTCCAAAATTGTTGTACGTCTGAGATCGCTGTATTTCTTTTTGATTTCGGAAATTTCTTTTTTGATGATATTCATTCTAAGTAACCGTTTTTCTAAAATGTGTTTGAGTTTCTTGACCGTTTTCACGATTTCATTGTATTCTTTTTCTACTTTCTCTCTTTCTAAACCTGTTAATTTCTGTAATCTCATTTCCAGAATAGCTTTTGCCTGAATTTCCGAAAGTTTGAATTTTTCCTGCAAATTTTGATTTGCTTCAACAGTAGTTTTTGAAGCTCGGATCAAGGCAATTATCTCATCGATATTATCGAGTGCAATGCGATATCCTTCTAAAATATGTAATCTTCGCTCAGCATTATCCAATTCATATTTTGTTCTGCGAACTACCACTTCATGACGGAAATCAATATAGTTCTGAATCATCTCTTTCATGTTGATAACTTTGGGAACACCATTGACCAAGGCACGATTGTTGACGCTAAAACTTTCCTGTAATTGAGAATACTTGTAGAGTTTATTCAAAACTGCATTTCCTTCTGCATTACGTTTGATCGTAACCACTAAACGCATTCCCTGACGCCCGGATTCATCACGCAGATCACTTATCCCTTCGATTCGTTTATCCTTTACCAGAGAAACGATTTTATTGATAAGAATGGTTTTATTCAATTGATATGGGATTTCAGTAATGATAATTGCTTCAGCACCGTTATTTTTAGTTTCAATGGCAGCTTTTCCCCGCAGAATAATTCTACCTCTACCTGTCTGAAAATAATCGCTGATACCAGCAGTTCCGATGATATATCCTCCGGTTGGAAAATCCGGTCCGTGAATGTACTGAATCAAATCTAAAGGCTCCATTTCCGGATTATTGATTAAGGCAATAATCCCATCACAAACTTCTCCAATATTATGAGGAGACAAATTTGTAGCCATTCCCACAGCAATCCCGGATGAACCATTCACCAGTAAATTGGGAAATTTTGATGGGAAAACAGTAGGTTCCATTCGAGTATCATCATAATTTGTCTTATAATCTACAGTATCTTTATCAAGATCATCCATCAAATCTACGGATGATTTTTGCAAACGTGCTTCTGTATAACGCATTGCTGCAGGCGGGTCGCCATCCTGAGAACCAAAATTTCCCTGACCGTCTACGAGCTGATAACGTAAACTCCATGGTTGAGCCATCCTGACCAGAGTCGGATAAATAACCTGTTCACCATGCGGATGATAGTTTCCAGAAGTATCACCTGCAATTTTAGCACACTTTCTAAAGCCTCTTCCCGGGGTTAAATTCAATTCGTGCATTGCATATAAAATTCTCCGTTGAGAAGGTTTCAAACCATCTCGCACATCCGGTAACGCTCGAGCAACTATCACACTCATTGAATATTCTAAATATGATTTTTTTAATACATCTTCAATTTCGATCAGTTCTATTCTCGATCTATCATGAATCATCTATCCTCCAAACTTAATTTCTAAATCTTAATTTCTAATTTCTAACAAAAATCCAAATAACAAATACCAAATAAATCTCAAATCACAATCTCCAAATCTTCAAATCAACAAATCCCCAAATTATATCTCCAACCATTGCGAAGGTTAATGTAGAAGAATCTCTCTGTGAGAAACCATTCGCAAGGTCTTTTCCCGATTCAACCAATTCAATCTCCAAATCCCCAAATAAATTCCAAAAACCAAAACTCAAACATCAAACACTAAACGCTAACCTCAATATATTTAGCATTTCTTTCTATGAACTCACGTCTTGGCGCAACATCATCTCCCATCAGAATCGTGAACATCCTGTCAGCTTCGATTGCATCATCGATCTTAACTGCTGTGAGGATTCTCTTTTCAGGATCGAGAGTTGTTTCCCACAATTGGTCGGCATTCATTTCACCCAAACCCTTGTATCTTTGCACGTGAATACCTTTTGAGCCCATTTTCTTTAGAAGCTCATCCCGTTCTTCGATCGAATACACATATTTCTTTGTTTTTCCTTTCTTAAGAAGGAAAAGCGGTGGACGTGCAATGTACACATGACCATAATCCACTAACGGTCTCATATAGCGGAAGAAAAAAGTGAGCAGCAAAGTTGCAATATGTTGTCCATCTACATCCGCATCAGACATAATCACAATTTTATTGTAACGTAATCTGGAAACATCAAATTCTTCACCGATACCTGCACCAAGAGCCAAAATTATTGGTTGAATTTTATCATTATTCAAGACCTTATCGATTCTTGCTTTTTCAGTATTCAGCATTTTGCCCCAAAGTGGCAGAATCGCTTGGAAAGTTCTATCTCTTCCCATTTTTGCAGAACCGCCTGCAGAATCTCCCTCTACCAGAAATATCTCTGTTTGGGAAGGATCCTGAATGGAGCAATCTGCAAGTTTACCCGGCAAAGAACCACTTTCCAAAACTGATTTCCTGCGGGTCAGTTCACGTGCTTTACGTGCAGCTTCTCTGGAACGAGCTCCCAGTATTGCTTTCATGGAAATGTGTTTTGCTTCTGCCGGATGCTCTTCAAAGAACTCCACAAGCTTTTCATAAACTATTGAGTTTATGATCCCTTCCACATCAGAATTCTGCAACTTAGTTTTAGTCTGACCCTCGAACTGAGGTTCTCCGAGCTTCACACTTACAATTGCAGTTACTCCTTCTCTGATATCGCTTCCGCCGGGACTTACTTTTTCATTCTTAAGAAGATTTGCGTTTTTGATATAAGCATTCACAGCACGAGTAAGAGCAGACTTGAATCCGATCAGATGTGTTCCACCCTCAATGGTATGAATGTTGTTGGCGAAACTGTAAATTGTTTCCTGGTAACCTTCATTATATTGAATTGAAACCTCGAATTCCATTCCATTTCTTGTTCCAAAAATATGAATAGGTTCTTCAAAGAGTACTTTTTTATTCTCATTCAGAAATTCGACAAATGAAATGATTCCGCCTTCATATTCGAATTTGTGCCTTTTCCCGCTAACTTCTTCCTTTAATATGATAGCAATACCTTTGTTAAGAAAAGCTAATTCTCTAAGCCGCACCGAGAGATAATCAAAATTGAAATCAACTGTTTCAAAAATGGTGGCATCCGGAGTAAAAATTGTCTTTGTTCCGGTTTTTCTTGTTCTGCCAATAACATCCACGCCTGTTTGCGGAATACCTTTCGAATATATTTGATGATATACTTTTCCAGCTCGATAAACTTCAACTTCACAAGGGTCGGATAAAGCATTGGTAACGGAAACACCAACTCCGTGCAGCCCACCGGAAACTTTATAAGATTTATCATCAAATTTTCCACCGGCATGAAGAACTGTCATTACAACCTGCAATGCTGGAACTTTCTCAGTTTTATGCATCTCAACCGGAATCCCTCGACCATTATCTTCTACTGATATGCTGCCATTCTCGTGAATGATCACTGTGATCTTATTACAGTGCCCTGCAAGTGCTTCATCTATGCTGTTATCAACCACTTCATATACCAGATGATGCAAGCCTCTTTCGCTGGTTCCACCAATGTACATTGCTGGTCGTTTGCGTACCGCTTCCAAGCCTTTTAAGACCTTAATATTCTTTGCTGTGTACGTAGGTTTAGTCATATTTTCTCCTTCAAGAAATATCAAAAAAAATTCTTTGTAAAAACTAACGTTTTCTGAGTCTAAAACACCATCTGGCAGATATGTGTCAACTATTTTATTTACTTGAAGTTAGATAATTTATTCTTCATTTTAGAGGATTGATTTCTATCGTTGTAACTATTTGAAATATAATGAGATAAAACTCAGGTTGTAAATCCGTTAAATTTGAAGGTTAAAAAAAAAGTTTTTTTGGATGAAAAAGCGTATTATAAAAAAGCTGTAAACTTTGAATAAAACTGGTAAATTCAAACAAAAAGAGACGCTCAAAAAGC
>CAYWJN010000100.1:4393-8754 GCA_964457455.1 uncultured Candidatus Cloacimonadota bacterium | reverse complement strand
AAATCATTTTATCACCAAAAACAATTTTCGTAGGGAACAGTTTCAAACTGTTCCTATTAATCCGAACGATCACAGACCGTTTCTTTAATATCCATTGATCCAACTGAATAGTTTAAATAAATAAAAGTTAAGTCAAGAATAAAATCCTAATCAAACAGACTTAGTATTAAGTTATGATAACTACTTTTTTTTAATTCCATCTAATTAGCTTCAGGCTTATTAATATTGACATTTATACACATTAAAAAAGTTTTGAGCAGATTTAAAGAGGTTAAATATGTTCAGATTAGACGATAAGCACCTGGAAAAGGCAAAGGAGCTGGCGGCTCATAACAGGAAGAAAAAAACCTGCAACACCTGTTATGACCGCGGTTATATTGGCGTAACGCCAGAAAACACAATAATGCTGTGCCGTAAATGCGTAGATATGGAAAAAGCAGGAAATGCCTGGAAAGAATATGTGAAAGGCATTCCAGAACCGCATGAATATTATGCAGAATTTCTCAATGAAGAGAACGAAGAATAAATAATTTGCTGTAAGGCATTAAAATATTTTCTAAATAGAATTAGGAGATTAAATGTATAGATCGGTAGATATAAAAGAAAAAGCCTCTACCCTGGAAAAAAAGATCAGGGAATACTGGCAGAAAAAAAACACTGCACAAAGGAGCGAAGACATTCGCGCAGATGGCAAACAATTCATTTTTTATGAAGGTCCCCCCACTGCTAACGGCATGCCGGGGATACATCACGTTATTTCGAGGGCTATCAAAGATGCTGTTTGCCGTTATAAAACCATGCAGGGCTTACATGTAAAACGTAAAGCCGGCTGGGATACACATGGTCTTCCTGTGGAGATCGAAGTAGAAAAACAGCTCGGACTGAAAGACAAGAAAGAGGTAGAAGACTACGGTCTGGAAAAATTCAATAATAAATGTAAAATATCGGTTTTTTCTTATGAGAAAGAATGGCGGGAAATGACCCGTATGATGGGTTACTGGATAGACCTGGATAATCCATATAAAACACTTACAAATGACTACATTGAAACCGTTTGGTGGATATTGAACGATTTTTATAAGAAAGGACTTATCTACAAAGGTCATAAAATAGTGCCCTACTGCCCCAGTTGCGGCACACCGCTCTCCAGTCATGAAGTAGCCCAGGGATACCAGGAAACGGAAGATCCGTCTGTCTTTATAAAATTCAAAGTGAAAAATGAAGAGAACACTTTCTTCCTTGCCTGGACGACTACCCCCTGGACATTGATATCCAATGTGGCGTTAGTTGTACATCCTGATGAAACTTATGTGAAAGTCAAAATCGGTAATGAATTCCTTATACTTGCGGAGAAATGTCTCAACAGACTACAACGTGAATTCATAATTGAACAACCAGTTATAACAATAAACATGAAGGATAAGTTTAAAGGGAAAGACCTGGAATATAAAGAATATGAGCAGCTTTTCCCGTTCGTTATTCCCAAGGAAAAAGCTTTCTACGTGGGACTGGCAGATTACGTTACCATGGACGATGGAACTGGAGTTGTGCACACAGCTCCTGCTTTCGGACAGGATGATTACGATCTGGGTAAACAATATAACCTGCCTGTAATTCAACCGGTGGACAGTGCCGGAAAATTCACGAAAGAAATAACAAACTGGACTGGTGAATTTGTAAAAGATGCTGATAAAGGAATAATCAAAGACCTGAAAGATAGAAATATGCTGTACAAGCGCAAACAGGTTATCCATAGTTATCCGTTCTGCTGGCGTTGTGAAAGTCCTCTCATATATTATGCCCGTTCCAGTTGGTATATTAAAACCAGCGTTTACAAACAGCAGATGCTGGAAAATAATCGGAAAATTAACTGGTTTCCAATCTTTGTAGGTGAAAAACGTTTTGGTGAATGGCTGGAAAACAATGTGGACTGGGCAATTTCCAGAGACAGATTCTGGGGAACTCCGCTGAATATTTGGGTTTGCGAAAATTGTGAAGAATTTGAAAGCGTGGGTTCCATTACAGATTTAATAAAAAAGGGTAAAATGAAAGATGGCTCGAAAGTTTCAAAAAATATTGAGCTTCATAGACCTTATGTGGATGATATCGAACTTGAGTGTCCCAAATGTAAAGGGAAAATGACCAGAACCCCGGAAGTTATAGATTGCTGGTTCGATAGCGGTTCCATGCCTTTTGCACAATGGCATTATCCTTTCGAAAATAAGGACAGGTTCAAAAAAGAACTTTTCCCTGCGGATTTCATCAGTGAAGGCATCGACCAGACCCGCGGCTGGTTTTATTCTATGCTGGCAATTTCCACAATGCTCACAGGAAAATCATCTTATAATAACGTTCTTGTAAACGACCTTATCCTAGATAAGAAGAGTCAAAAAATGAGTAAAAGCAAAGGAAATACAGTAGATCCGATTAAACTTATGGATGAATATGGAGCCGATGCCATTCGCTGGTACCTGCTGGCGGTAAGTCCTCCCTGGATTCCTACAAAATTCGATGAAAAAGGCGTTGTAGAGATCGTTAATAAATTCTTTGGTACATTAAAGAACGTATATTCATTTTATGTTACTTATGCAAATATAGATAAGTTTAATGCTGCTAAATATGAAATTTCCGATGAAAAAGAAGCTGAGATCGATAAATGGATCATTTCTCGCCTGAATACTCTTGTAGCAGATGTTACAAAAAATATCGATAAGTATGAACTAACCCGGTCTGTTCGTCAGATACAGAATTTTGTAGTAGATGAACTCAGTAACTGGTATGTGCGACGAAGCAGAAGGAGATACTGGGAACTTAAACTCACCGAAGATAAAAAACAGGCGTATCTTACACTTTACCAGGTGATGGTTGCTGTAACCAAATTGATGGCTCCATTTGCTCCCTTCCTGGCAGAAGAAATATTTACAAATCTTACTGGCAAAGAAAGCGTGCATTTGGAAGATTATCCTGTTAGAACCAGTAAGGTTATCTATCCTGAACTGGAAAAAGAGATGAAAACCGTTATCGACCTGGTTTCTCTGGGAAGAGCAGCACGTAATACTTGTCAGATAAAAGTTCGACAGACTTTAATTGCTCTATATATCCCGGAAAAATATAAGTCTCTTATTCAAAGAATGGAGAATCTCATAAAAGAAGAAATAAACGTGAAGGAGATTAAGTATGTCCTCGAAAAAGATGATTTCGTGAAATATGAATTCAAACCCAATTTCAAGGTTATGGGACCAAAATATGGTAAACATATGAAAGGCATTGCCGCAACTCTTGCTCAGATGGATGCAAATCATATAGTTGAAATTCTTCATCAAGGTATGGATTATTTCCTCGAAATAGAGGGCAGTACTTTCAAACTAACCGAAGAAGACTTGACTATCTCCATCAAAGATAGAGAAGGTTTTGTATTTGAAACCAATAAAGAGCTTTTTGTGGCTCTGGATACTCACCTCACTCCCGAGCTTATTGAGGAAGGATTGGCTCGTGAACTTGTTAATAAGATACAATTCACCCGCAAAGAAAAAAACCTGGAGATCATGGATAAAATAAAGATATTCTTCCTGGCAAAAAATGAAATCGAGGATGTATTTCTGAAATATGCTGATTATATCAAGAATGAAACTCTCACCGATTCGTTCCATAAAGTAAAAGAAGTTCAGAAAGATATGATCGAGTGGGATATAAATGGCAGGAAAGTGCATCTAACAGTAGAAAAAGTAAAAAATAGAACTTGAGAAAACAATGGCTAAAATCAAGCTTTTCAAGGGAGTTCGTCCGGTAGATATCAATGGAGATGAAGTCTTTATGTCTTTAGAAAAAAATGATTTGTTTCTATTTAAACTTCTTGCAACATACTGAAAATATTAAATTGTTGATCAATTTTTTAGGATAAATATATATGAAGTGTCCAAAATGTGGGCTTTATAGTCCCGATAATTCAATAGAATGCGAATGCGGATATCATTTTAAGAATGATGATATTAACCTAAATAGAGATTATTTTGTTAGAAAAGGAAACAAATTAATATTTTATGGGATCTTTATAATGATTATTGGATTTGCAATTGCTTTTTTTTTAGGAAGAACTGCACATTTTCTGACTGGTATTGACATAGGTAAGACTGTAGGTGGTGCAATTTTTGTTTTTGCTTCATCAGGTGGTTTAATTTATAAAGGTTATCGGATTTTTAAAAGAGGATTAATGTTAAGAAAGTAGTTTTAAAACAATTTACTTTAATTTGAATACATGAAAAATTATAAATTTCAGTGTTAATCTGCGTAGAATAAAAGGAGAGAACAATGGCTAAGATCAAACCTTTCAGGGGAGTTCGTCCGGCAGAAGAAATGATTAA
>CAYWJN010000100.1:1566-4293 GCA_964457455.1 uncultured Candidatus Cloacimonadota bacterium | reverse complement strand
CAATGGCTAAGATCAAACCTTTCAGGGGAGTTCGTCCGGCAGAAGAAATGATTAAAGAAGTGGCTTCCCCACCTTATGATGTACTGAATTCAAAGGAAGCACGCGTGCAGGTGAAAGATAATCCTTATAGTTTTCTGCACGTTGTAAAACCCGAAGTTGATCTTCCCGAAAATATAAACATTTATGATGAAGCTGTTTATCTGAAAGGGAAAAAAAATCTGGATAACCTCATTAAAAATGGAATTCTTATTCAGGATGAAAAACCATGTTTTTATCTTTATCGTCTCATCATGGACAATATTGACGAGATAGGACTCGTTGTCGGGGCATCCATCGAAGATTACGAAAATAATGTCATCAAAAAACATGAACACACCCGTGCAGATAAAGAAGCAGACCGCATCAAGCACGTAGATACTTTGAACGCAAACACTGGTCCGGTTTTTCTTACTTACAAGGCAAGAGAAGATATGAACAATCTAGTTGATGAATTAATCAAAGAAAAGCCTGTTTATGATTTTGAAGCAGATGATGGTATCAAGCATATTTTCTGGAAAATCAATAGGGAACAAGACATTCAGAAGATTATGGATATTTTTTCTAAGATCGATTATATGTACGTTGCCGATGGCCATCACCGCTCTGCTTCAGGAACGATCGTTGGACAGAGAAGGAGAGAAGCAAATCTAAATCATACAGGAGAAGAAGAATATAATTATTTTCTCTCTGTTATTTTCCCCCACGATCAGCTTTATATTATGGATTATAACCGGATAGTAAAAGATCTGAACGATCTCAATGAAGATAAATTTCTAAAACTTATTGAAGAAAAATTTATTTTGGAGAAATTCTCAACTGATAAGCCATTTCAACCAGATCATCTTCATAATTTCGGAATGTATTTGGATGGAAACTGGTATAAGCTAACGGTCAAACAAGGAACTTTCCCAGAAGATGATCCGGTGAAATCACTCGATGTTTCCATTTTACAGGAGAATCTGCTTACACCAATATTGGGAATTGGTGATCCCCGTAAAGATAAACGAATCGATTTTGTTGGTGGAATTCGCGGACTGGAAGAACTTTCCAGACGCGTGGATGCTGGAGAAGCTGTAGCTTTTTCCATGTTTCCAACTTCTATCGAGCAACTGATGGCAATTGCTGATGCAGGAAAAGTAATGCCACCAAAATCCACCTGGTTTGAACCAAAATTACGTTCAGGGGTGATCGTTCATTTGTTGGATTAAAGAATTAAACACTGAAAATCACCGAAAGACACGGAGTTTAGCTGGTTCTATCAGGTAATTGCCTGATGAACCAAAACGTTTAGATTCAATCTTCAAGAATTGAACCAGCACAACACTGAGTTGTGTCAAGTATCTAAACTTGAGTTAAGTTGTCCGGTAGCTTCTGGACAATCTTGACTTAAGTTGAATACAGTCAATTTTTTATTGGAATGATAATGATTATTTCATTCAAACTTGACACAAGATCTTTCAGACTTGTGTCAAGTTTTGAGGTGAACTCATCATCCTTATGCGTTCTTCGCGAACTTTGCGGTTAAATAATATGAAAAAATATGCAATTATCAGTCTAGGATGTTCGAAAAATTTAGTTGATAGTGAAGTTTTTGCTCATATTATCGAACAGAATAAATATCATAAAACAAGTAATCTTGAAGAAGCAAATGTGATCATTATTAATACTTGCGGATTCATTAATGATGCTAAAGAAGAATCCATAGATTCTATCCTGGAAGCAGCAGAACACAAGAAAACCAGTAATTGTGAAAAACTGATCGTAACTGGCTGTTTAGTAAAAAGGTATTTTAAGAATATTGAGAAAGATATTCCTGAAATTGATCATTTAATTGATCTGAAAGATTTTGATAATTTCTCAAAATTATTTACCAAAACTTGTAAATATCAACGAAAACTGTTAACTCTCCCCCACTTTGCATATCTCCGCATAAGTGATGGTTGCAACAATTTGTGCAGTTATTGTGCAATTCCTTCGATTCGGGGAAATTTAGAGAGCGTTCCAATTGAGAAACTTGTTCAGGAAGCTGAATCCTTAGCGGAAAGAGGAGTAAATGAATTAATTCTCACAGCTCAGGATACAGCAAATTACGGAGCGGATATTTACGGTGAGCCAAAACTCGATGTACTTCTAGAAGAACTGCACAAAATTGAAAACCTGGAATGGATACGTATTCTCTACCTGCATCCAGCTCATATAACTTCTAAGATCATCGACACGATTGGGAAGCTGCCGAAGATCTGCAAATATTTCGAGATTCCAATTCAGCATATTAATAATGAAATTCTACAAAGCATGAACAGGAAAGTAACAAAAGAACGTATTAAAGAGATCATCACAGAAATCCGAACAAAAATACTTGAAGCAATTATTCGAACCACGCTGATAACCGGTTATCCGGGAGAATCTGAAGATAAATACATTGAACTTCGAAATTTTATAAAAGAAATAAAGTTTGAACGATTGGGAGTTTTCTCCTATTCCCGTGAAGAAGATACACCAGCGTTCGATCTACCTGAACAGATCCCGGAAAAAATTGCTGAAAAAAGAAAAGAAGAAATCATGACGTTTCAGCAAACTATTTCCGAAGATTTCCTTGCCAGCCTGATAGGCAAAAAAATCAAAGTTATTATTGACCGAATTGGTGAGGAAGGAGAATTTTCTTTCGAGGGAAGAAGTTATTTCGAT
>CAYWJN010000100.1:0-1466 GCA_964457455.1 uncultured Candidatus Cloacimonadota bacterium | reverse complement strand
TTGAATTCAATGAAAGATCCCAAAAAGATTCGAGAATTGACATACGAAGTTGCAGCTACGTGGCTGGCAATGGGATTAAACCCCAAAGAATCTATTTTATATAAACAATCTGCTGTTGGCGGCACTTTTGAATTAACGATCTTTCTAATGGCTTTCACATCGAAAGGCTTAATGAATCGAGCGCATTCGTACAAAGCAAAAGTTGCTGAAAACACTGAAATCGGCAGAGATCCAGATGATGGCGTGAATATGGGACTTTTCACTTATCCGGTTCTAATGGCAGCAGATATTCTTCAATTTGACAGTGATGTTGTTCCAGTAGGAAAAGATCAGGCTCAACACCTGGAAATGGCAGTGGATATTGCTCAAACGATCAATCATAATTACGGAAAAGAACTGCTGAAAATCCCGAAAGCACTGATCAGAGAATCAACAGGTTCTGTGATTGGTTTAGATGGCAGGAAAATGAGTAAAAGCTATAATAACACGATTCCATTGTTACTTCCAGCTAATAAATTACGGAAACTTCTTATGAAGATCGTAACTAACTCTCAAACAATAGAAGAACCGAAAGACCCTGATAAATGCAATATCTTTGCACTTTATAAACTTTTTGCTGATGAAAATCAAATAAAACAAATGAGAGAAAAATACCTTGCCGGAGGAATGGGCTGGGGACATGCAAAACAGAAACTGTTTGAAGTTATAAATGAGACACTTTCTCCGATTCGAGAAAAATATTACCGGCTTATAGATAATAAAGACTACATTGATGAAGTATTGAAAAGCGGTGCCAAAAGAGCAAGCGAAATAGTGCATAAAAAGATGACTTTCCTGAAAAAAGAGATCGGACTGGGATAGCTATCATTTTGATTGACACCAAAAAGCAGCAAAATAAATGTGCTTTTCGGTTTGAAATTAAGGAGATGAAATGTATTCAGTTTTAATGGTAATACACGTAATAATATCTATTGCATTGATTCTGATTATCCTTGCTCAATCGAGTAAAGGAAGCGGACTCGATGGAATGCTGGGTGGAGCTGCATCAAATGTGCTTGGTGGTCAATCTGCTTCCAGTTTTCTGAAAAATGCTACTAAAATCTTAGCTTTTCTTTTTATGATTTCTTGTGTTTTGCTGGCTTTTCAGTTGCAAGGCAAAAAGACAGTTTCAAGTAAATTAGTGGATCAATTGAAAGAAGAAGCTGTGGAGCAGACAACAACAGAACAAAGTGATGTTCCGGTATTTCCAGCAACAGAAGAACCGGAAACAACTAATGAATAAAGCAGAAGTGGTGGAATTGGCAGACACGCAAGACTAAGGATCTTGTGCTCGCTAAGGGTGTGCGGGTTCGAGTCCCGCCTTCTGCACCAGATATTTTTTTAACCTCGCTCGATTTGAGTGAGGTTATTTTCCCAGATTCTTCCATAAGAAAAGATATTAAAAAACCGATACGAATTTTTACAAA
>CAYWJN010000099.1:0-8862 GCA_964457455.1 uncultured Candidatus Cloacimonadota bacterium | reverse complement strand
GGCTCCTGAAGAGGGATTTGAACCCCCGACCTAGTGGTTAACAGCCACCCGCTCTACCGCTGAGCTATTCAGGATAAAATCATATTCGAAGACTTTTTAAAAATCCCTTAATTCAGTGTCAAGCGATAATTAATGGTCTCGAAATTTTCTTCAATTGACTTTAAATGTTGTATCCCCTTTCTCTAAGAAATTGATAATCTGAGTGGCAGCAGCAACGCCTGCATTTATATTCGCTTCCATAGTTTGAGCTCCCATTTTCTTAGCTGTGAAGAAACATCTTTCAGGATACTTTTCTCTCAATTCGTCTTTGCAATCTGGAGCAACATCCGAAGCAAATAAAAAATCATCCCGATCTGCAAAAATTCTTTTAAGTCCTTCTTCATCAACAACTTCTTTTCTGGCAGTATTAATAATTGCCGTACCTTTTTTCATTTGTGACATCAATTCATAATTAACAGAATTAATAGTTTCCTTATTCTTGGGAAGATGAAGAGAAATATAATCACAAGATCTATAAAGCTCCTCAACAGAATTAACAGGCTGAACATCATCAGCTTTCATTATTGCATCATCTACATAAGGATCATAGGCACAAACTTCCATCTCAAAACCTTTAGCTATTTTTGCCACAAATTTTCCTACATTGCCATAAGCATGAATCCCAATTTTTTTGTATTTCAATTCTGTTCCTGCCTTTCCTAAATACTGTTTTCTGGCGAGAGTGATCATAAGACCAAAAACCAGTTCTGCCACAGCATTGGAATTCTGACCCGGAGTATTCATAGCCACAACTCCATTCTCAGTTGCTACTTGCAGGTCGATGTTATCATAACCAGCTCCAGCACGGACTACAATCTTCAGATTTTTTGCATTGTTCAATACTTCTGCTGTACACTTGTCGCTGCGAATTATCAAGGCATCTACATCTTTAACTGCTTCCACAAATTCACTTTGTTCTTTGTACGACTCCAATAAAACCAGTTCATAACCTGCTTCCGAAAAAACCATTTTAATTTGATCAACTGCTGCTTTTGCAAATGGTTTAATAGTTGCTACAAGAACTTTTTTTGACATAACTTCCTCCATCTATTTTTTTTTGAATATATATCCTCAAATCTAATTTTGTATTTCCCATAGGAAAACAACAGGCATTTTTTTCCATTTTTCAAAAAATTAGTCAACAATAATCTTAAAAAGTAAACAATCTAAGTAATTTTGTTTTTTATAATTCAATCTGAAATACCTGCAACATTATCTCTCTACCAAATTCGGACATAACTGTCCATTTCCGAATAAACGCCAACATTGCAATTAACTTCTTAAAATAAAAGAAGTTAAATCATTATTGAAAAAATAGAATTAATAAAACAGCAAATTGAAAAAATCAGTTTGCTGTTTTATTTTTTAGATTATCAGCTCCAATCTTGAAATGGAGGGATTCTTTCAATAAGACCTTTTCTAGTATAGCATTTCCAAAATAACATAGCAATTAAAGAAAATCACAATTTCCAATTTACAAATAATTTCCTTTCTACATATTCTTTCCATCCTAAGCTTGAAATTTGGAGTTTTGGTAATTGGAATTTGTTTGTATTTTGCTATTTGTTTTTTGGAATTTCATTTATATATTTGGTTCTTGAAATTTGGAATTTAATAAATAAATAATTGCAACAATAATCAGGAAACTAGTGGTTAGGTTTGTAATCTGGAGTTTAAACCGTTGAAAAGATTCAGCAGGAAGAAAAGCCTTTTAAACCTTTTCAAGGTTTGCAAAAACAGTTGTGATTTGAGTTATAATTTTATCTTCGCTACAATTCGTTTTCTTCGCCTGCCCCGTAAGGAAGAATGACTATATCGGGGGTTCTGAATAGAACCATCTTAAACAATAAGCCGAAACAACAAAAAAGCTTGACGAAAAATTCCAAAATCAAGTTTTTCGTAAAAAATTCTCAAGGAGAAATAATGAAGAAATTCAATATTTACAAATTAATAAGTATAGTCGCTTTTCTTTTACTGATTTTCATTTTAGCTGTTCCTCAATTTTTCAACATCGATAAAAAGAAAAACGCTGAAGAATGCATTAAAAACATGAAAATAATTTATAAAGGCATCGAACGTTATATGAATGAGAGAGAGATAAATTTTGAGGGAACGGCTCGCGACCTGATGAGAACCGGTTATCTTAAAAAAACTTATGAATGCCCGGGAAACGGAGTAGGTGATAAATATTTTATGTCCGGAGACTATGAAACCGGTCAGATAATTGTTAAATGCTCCAATAAAATAAAAGCGCAAGAGGAAAACAAAAAAGATTTTCAGGATCATGAACTACCTGAAAGCTTAATTGAATAGAGATGTAAAAAAATTATAAAACCTTCAATTCGGCAGCTGCCGGATTGAAGGTTTTTTTATACAAAAAAATGAAATATCAGGAATTTTTGGATTATATTTATCAGCGTCATTCCGGGAATGTAAAACTTGGTTTGGAAAGAATGTTGAAAATCCTTGAACAAATGGATAATCCAAACAAAAAACTGAATGGAATACATATTGCCGGAACAAACGGCAAAGGTTCAGTCGCAGCAATTTGTGAAACTCTTTCAATTGGCTCCAGCTTAAAAACCGGTTTGAATACATCACCGCATTTACAAGATTATCGAGAAAGAATCCGTCTTAATGGAAAAAATATTACGTTTAAAAAATTGATAAATACATATAAGCTTTTTGAAGAAACCTTCAAAGCAAATGAAGCATCCTTTTTTGAGATCACAACTGCCATGGCATTTTATTATTTTATGATTAACAAGGTGGAAAACGCAATATTTGAAGTTGGTTTGGGAGGACGGCTCGATGGCACCAATCCTTTTTCTTCCACGATCACAGTTATCACTTCCATTTCTTATGACCATACCAAAAGTCTGGGTGCATCCATCAAAAAAATAGCAACGGAAAAAGCAGGAATCCTCAAAGAAAATACTCCTTTAGTTCTGGGAAAAATGAATTCGATTGCCCGCAAAACAATTAGAGATATTGCTAATGATAAAAACATAACTGTTTATCAATTTGGAAAAGAATTCAAAATTTCAAATGTTTCAATAAATCTCAAAGGAACCACTTTCGATTATCATTTCAAAAATATTTCCCTAAAAAAGTTAAAAACGAATCTCATCGGTTTTCATCAGGCAGAAAATGCAGCATCAGCGATTACGAGTTTTATTTTATTTTTGGAGGAAATCAAAAAGGAAATAAATCCTGAAATTGTCAGAAATTCTCTCCTGAAAATTAACTGGATTGGCAGGATGCAGATTCTTAGCAGGAAACCACTTGTAATGATTGATGGTGCGCATAATGAAGAAGGCGTTAAGGCTCTCACAAAAAATTTGAAGGAATTATTTCCGAATCGGAAAATCCGTTTTGTGCTGGCTATACTGAGGGACAAAAAAATAGAATCCATTATCAAAGAAATATGTGATATCACTTTCAAAATTTATATCTCAAAAAACAAATCTACTCGCGCTGCAGAAATCGAAGACCAAGTTAAATTCGTAAAAAATCACGACATCAAATACGAAACAATTCCTGATGTAGTAAACGCCACCAGAAAAGCAATTAAAGAATCAAAAGATGACGATGTTATAATTGTGTCCGGTTCTTTGTATACGATTTCGGAAGTGCTGAAAGCAAATGTGAGGCTGTTTAATGTATAAAAAGTTCATATTTAATATTACACTTCTTATTCTAATTTTTTGTATTGGATCAAAATTAGTTGCTGGAGAAAAAGCAATTAAAGATAGTACCGAAATAAATTTCTTTTCCGCAGGAATCGGCTTAATGTATCAAATTAATTTTTCTCATCTTAAAGGAGACAACTATCACGCTTTTCGTCATTTTGGACAATTTAATCCTTTTGCAGGATTCGGTTCCAATGTGATACCTGGAAATTATGAATTCAGTGTTCTCATCGGCAAAGCAATGCTATTTAATACGAAAAATATTGGATTTCTCTCTTATTCCACTGGCTTAAGTTATGTTCAATTAGTAAGGCAGGGGAAAGTAATATCCGGTAACTGCAGGAATAGAAACTCTAACAGCGTAATAGCTGAATACAACACAGTTCATTTGGAGACTGAATCCTACAAACCCACAGTTATTATTTAACTTACTAAAATAAATCAATCTCTTTCAATCATTTTAAGGCAATCTTCGGGACAAATACTAACACACAAACCACAGCCATAACAATTGTCTTGTTCAATCTCTAATTTATCATTTTTTATTTTTCTTGCTTTAAAGTAGCAATAATCCTCACAAATTCCACATAGAGTGCATTTTCCCAGATTAGTAGTTTCGATTAAAGAGCCTTTATC
This sequence comes from uncultured Candidatus Cloacimonadota bacterium, assembly GCA_964457455.1. Taxonomy (GTDB): domain Bacteria; phylum Cloacimonadota; class Cloacimonadia; order Cloacimonadales; family TCS61; genus JABMPU01. The sequence continues at coordinate 4,495 of CAYWJN010000099.1, read as the reverse complement.
ACATATTTCATCAGGATTAAGGAAAAATCCACAACAGTCGTCACAGCAGAAGCAGATTCCATCAATTTTTTTCCTGGTTTCATCCCTGAAAGGTCTAGGAACTAAATGTTTCTCTTTTACTTCTTTCAGAATATCTTCAACTTCATATCGTGTAATTTTTCTCACATTAGACCCGTATGAACCGGAATAATCAACAAAGTTCAAACAAACATCTATTCGAGAGCGCTTGCAATTTCCTTTTTCTTCCCTGCACCCGCAATTCATTACCCAGAAATCTTTAAAATCAGCTATAATTTCTTTAGCCTGATCTAAAGTGCATACAAAATGCATTGGTATTTTTTTCACTTTTTCTCCTTTTTTTCCTCTATAATTATCCTTTTATTTATCTCATCAATTTGAATAACTTTTTCAGCTTTAGAAGGAAAACGAATTTCCAAATTAAAAGGGGGTTCATTTTCTCCAAGTCCAAAATGTTGAACCAAGGTATGCTGGTTTGTAGATCCCTTCCCACCTTGAATCTCACGAATCAAAGAAATTTTATTATTTGATAACGTTAGACGTGTACCAATTCCATCAGAATGGTTTTTAGATTTAACTTCAACTTCCAGCCAGTTTCCAATATTAGGAGTATCATTTCTGAAAAGTTGGATTGTTCCTCCAGCAGCTAAAATATCCAGATCTCCATCATTATCCAAATCTGCAAAAGCTACTCCCCAACCATTAAAGTGACGAACTCCAGCTAAAAATGTAACTTCCCTGAAAGTCCCATCCTGGTTGTTCATATACAGAAAGGAGCGTCTTCCTTCATAAATGCAGTTAATGTAAAGATCGAGGAATCCGTCATTATTCAAATCCCCCCAAGCTGGCTCGGAATGAGTTTCTTCAAAACGGATTCCGGAATTTTTTCGAACATCTGTGAACTTCCAATCTGGTGTTCCTGAATTGAGATATAACATTGTTTTATTAGAAAAATCTATGTATCGTGGATGAGCCAGATTTGCAGTGAGTAAATCCAGATATCCATCATTATCCACATCTGCCCATTCGCTGCCAATTGTGTGTCCCCACCAGCTTTCGACCTCTTCCCCACTTACTCCCAGTTCTCTGGCTTTATTCTGGAATTTCCCGGTTCCATCGTTTACCCACAGAAAATTTTCCTGCAAACGATAATTGGATACAAAAATATCCAGGTCTCCGTCATTATCGAAATCTCCGAAATTCACGCCACGACCAGCTCGTTTTTCTTTATCTTCTGAAAGGACTCCAGCTTTTTTTGTGAATTCCTTAAATTTTCCATTTCTCAATCCAATATAGAATTGATCTGCTTCCGGTTCGGAATCTGTTACCTTCCAAACTTCATAATTGGCAAAATATACATCCAGCCAGCCATCGTTATTCACATCTCCGATTCCCAATCCTTCAGTTGAAATCTCATTATTTTTTATAGACTTCTTGCCATAAATTTTCCGGAAAATTTCTCCTTTGTTCAGCCAAATCGATTCGGGGTCTTTCGTGATTATATCCAAATCTCCATCATTATCGAAATCTCCCCACAAACCGCCATTTGCCCGAATCGTATCCAGAAAAGCTGTTTGAGTGATTTCAATAAAACTTTTCCCATTCTGATTTTTGAATAATCGGCAGCCATCTAAAAGCAAATCCTGGAATCCGTCATTATCATAATCTCCCCACGCCACGCGTCCTGCCTGGATATTTTCCAATCCAAACTCCTCCGTAACATCAGTGAAAATAACATCATCATATTTAGAGCGATAACGACTAAAATCGATGTATTCATCTTCGCTTAAATCTTTGTAGGCAATTATTTTTCTTAGAAGTGAATCTGCTTTAGGAGTGTATTTATTCCTGGAATCTCCAGCTATGAGAGATTGAAGAGCAGCATCAACAGCTTTTTCTTTCTCTCTTAAACCATCATAAACTTTTGCCAAGTAAAAATAACAGCGACCCAAAGTGGTCTCATCATCGATGCTAAGCTGATTATCTGCAATTATATTTTTCAGAATTTCTTCAGCTTCATTATATTCTTCTAATTTAATGAGAATATCAGCCAGAATCGCAGCCGTATTTACAGGAGCGAAACGCTCTTCCAAATCCCATTGCATGATCGGATAAAAATCCAACTTGGGATAATCAAAAGACATTTGATGAGCTTTCTGAGCAAATTCCAAAGCTTGTTCCAGATCAAGATCATTTTTGCTTAAATATCGTGCAGATTGGGAAAAAGGTTTGTAATCATCCGGGAAGGATTTTCTGAAATCTTCCAGAACCAGAATTAACTCATCAGTCATTTCAAGATTATGCAAAGAATAGGTGAGATACTGATACATTGTTCGTCGCCAGTTGGATTGATGATATTTTTCTATTAATTCAGAAATTACTTTTACTTTGAGAGAGTCATCTCGCCAGATTGGATAGACTTTATCATAAAATTCTTCGTTAGCAAAATCATAAGTCTGTTCAGAAGTTGGAAAACGAGTAATAATCTCTAACTTGATTTTCTCGAGTTTTATCGAATCTTTAGAAGTACTTTCATAAAGAGCAATTAAGTCTTCATAACTACACTCTGAGAGATTCCCAATTTCATCGCGGGAAATTAAAGCACATCCAATGATTAAAAAAATACATAATAATATGAAAACAAATTTAAACATATTCCCTCTTTTCTAAATGGAATTTTATCATCGTTTTCTTAAAAAAAACGAAAGGATATTGTCAATAATAAACCAGTTAATTTTCTTCGGGAAAGATGAGTTTAGTTTTTCAATTTGACAAAATCTATTCTTATTAAATCTTAGAAGCAGAAATTGATATAAGAAAACATCAATGATAATATCATAATTGAAGACTCGTGCTGCATCATTAGTGACTGGAGAGTACTTTGATGGATTCACAAACATTGCAGATGAGCTCACATGGAAAAAATAATGAATAGAGAAATTAAAAAATTAATATTAATCACTATTTTATTATGTTTAGCGACATCTATTACTTCTTTAGAAATATCCTCAAAAGGATTTAAGCTAGGAATTAATTTTGCAAAGTCAACAGGTGAATTCATTGATGATACAAAGTATAAAACCGGATTTATTGGAGGAGTATTTGTTACTAGCAGAATTTCAGATTATATTTTCATTCAACCTGAATTGCTCTTTTCAATGAAGGGTTATAAAATAAAAACAGATGCTGTTGATTTGAAGGCAACATTTAGCTATATTGAATTACCAATATTAATAAAATATGAACTATTATTAGGACAATTTCCAAAAACTGAGTTATTTTTTGGACCTGCTTTTAGTCTTAAAATAGATGCTCGATATAAAACAAAAAGTGGTGAAGAAACTTATTCGGGAAAAATTGAAGATATAAATCCTTTTGATAGAGGAATAATTGTTGGTTTAAATTTACTAAAAAAAATAAATCAGAAAAACATAATAAATTTTGATTTCAGATATAATTTTGGATTAATGAGTTGGAATGATTTGAGGGAGTTGAACCCAGAATGTTATAATCGTGTATTTAGCGGAATGCTGGGCTTTTCTTTCTAAATAACAAAAAAAAGATTATCTATTTATTATTCATGTAAAATCTTTGTGAATCTGTGATTATTCCGAGAATCAAACCGATATTGATAAATTCTAAAAAAGTCAAAGGAAAGGTAATGAAGTTAAATGTTCTAATATTATTATTATTTATTTTCCTAATTTCTTCATTGAACTCAACTGAAAAAGATGAAATTAGTATTGCGGAAAACGACTCAAATATCAAATCCAGATTTTATTTCACGTTTGGAATCGGTGCAGTCAAAATCAACAAAACAGATGGACAAAATTGGTTACGTTCAGATATTAAATTTCAGAAAGATAAATATATCTTTGCCCTCGATATTTCCAGATATAATGCTTCACTATTTTTTTTGGGAGCACCCTTTCATAAAGGAGCCCTACTAAGCAAAAGTGAAGCAGGATTTACTTTAAGTAGAGTGCTTTCAAATCCACACAATTACAAAAATATCTATCTCTCTTTAGGATCTGGAATTACCTGGATTCATCGTAGAGTAAGAGATGAATATATTTCCTATGAAAACTGGACAAGTAAAACAGATGATTACATCGGAATTCCAATTGAGACTAATTTGTCATTTTTTTTCAAATATTCTCATATCGTTGTAAATTTATGTTATAAAGTAGTAATCTGCGAAAAAGAAAGCTTTCGTGGCTATATATTCGATATTGGATTTTGGTTTGATGAGAAATGACGGTGATTTAAAGAATGATTGCAAAAAAAATTAAGCAATTATCCTTGGCGGTTTTCTTCAGGAGTTAACATTAAGTTTTCTTTGATTGCGAGAACTATCAAAAGAGTAGAAATTTTCATATTCGAAATTGAAACAGAAAAAGAAAAAAATATTTATTAATAATATGGCTTAATAGTCAAAAATTGGTTGCTAAAATAGCATCTAATATACGATGTGTTA
>CAYWJN010000098.1:0-8911 GCA_964457455.1 uncultured Candidatus Cloacimonadota bacterium | reverse complement strand
CCAGCAGTTATAAATTGACGAACCGGTTTTGCTACTTTCTCTGTTATATTTTTCGGAGCAGCTCGTCCTAATGAAAAAATTGATCCAGAAAAGCAACTATCAAATAACATCAATACATGTTTTGATTTAATCTTTAAAGTATAATCTTCGATCTGTGTCATACTAATAGCTTTTTTTGTAAATTCTCTGGGGTTTCGTTCAATTAATGGTGTGTCAGTTGGGATGATAAATCCAAGCTTTGCACCATCAGCTAATGTTTCTGTTTCTCCGTGTCCTGCATAATAAAAAATTAATGCTCTGTCATTTACATTGCCTTTTTGATATGTAAAATTATTTAAGGCATCTATCATTTCATCAGAATTTAAGTTAGTTTTCAAAGTAACTTCAAATCCTAGTTCTCTCAACATTCCCGCAACTTCTTCAGCGTCTTTCTTTGCATTAGGTAAATCAGGCCAATTCTCATAATTGCTGTTACCTATTACTAAGGCATAGTAATCTGTATAAAGGGAAATATCTTTTCCTGTTGTAGTTGTGATTTTAATTCCTCTTTGGGTGGCAAAAATTGTTGAAGTTACTACTAATAAACAAAGAAAAATTAATATTGTTTTCATAATAAATTTCCCCCTTTTTTATTTGAATAAATTAAAGTTAGTTTTTATGTTAAGAACATATTCAATTGTATGTGAAGTTTCGGAGCCTTCTCCAATTTTAAAAGTACTGTGTCTTATGAAAGGTTCAACTACTATATTTTCGGATAAAAAGAAGTCTAAACCAACAGTGGCATTCGCATTGTGTTCTTCTTTTCTCTTTGTATCTTCAGGTTTCCAAGAATGATATTCGTAACCAATCTCAGCAAACGGCAGGACTTTATTAAAAGACAAAAAATATCTGAATCCTAAGCAAATTTTTTCAGAATCCCAAAAATCGTTATCAAACTTCTTTGTATGACTTGCAGTAAAACCACAATTAAAAGATAAATTTGACAATAAGTAATAATATGAATTTAAGTAAATCGAATAAGTTTTATAATGAACTTGAGCAAAATCATAACCAGATCTTGAAAAGGCTATATCATTTGTTAAAGAAAAGGTACCTTTATCTACAAAAGAACCATATTCAGTAAAATATTTTGTATTCAAGAATTCTTCAATTAACTTATATTTCATAGAAGGTATAATCAACCTACTGCTTGAATTATAATAAAATATCCTGATTCCAATGTTATATCTTTCATGATCTAATTGTGGATTATCAACATTATGATTATTATAAATTAGATATATTGAAGGTTCAATTACTTTTTGCTTGGAAAAATAGTAATCCACACCAGCATTAAGAGTTATTCCACCATCCTCAAATGTTTGATCTTTATCTAATGCATTATTTTTTAATGAGAGATTACCTATAATAAAAGGTAACTTATCTTTCTTTGGAAAGAAATATTTAAATCCTGGAATTATGCAATTATAGTTTGTATTGCCTTCCTGTCCATCCCATTCAAATATTCCACCAATTGATAAATATTTAGAAATAAAATAATAAATATTTGTGGATAAAAAACTTTTATTATAAGTTTCTCCAGTTTCTCCATGTTCTTCTAATAAAATATAATCGCTTTTAATTACATATAATTCCAGAATTCCACTAAAAGATAATCCAATTGGGTATGCTTTATGAAATGGAAACAATGAAAAAGGTTTTTTGTCAAAAATTTTAGTTTCAGGAAGCTCAACTTGAGGTGATGTTTTACTTTCAATTTCTGTTCCATGTTCAATTTGTTTTGAACTCATCACAAACACAAAATCTCCCTTATCAAGTTCAGGATCTCGTATAGTTCCAAACTGTGGATGTTGTGCTCCATTTGTATAATTTATAACATTATCCTGTAAATAACTACCTAATTCTTTTCCGGTTATATAATCATCATTATTAAGGTCGGCAAAACCTTTTTTCAGACCTTGAATAATACAAGTTTTGAACATACTTTCATCTGGAACGATTTCATCATCATTACCTGCTGTTATAAATTGCCTGACTGGATAAGCGACTTTCTCAGTAATGTTTTTTGGTGCAGCTCGTCCAAGAGAAAAAATAGAACCAGAGAAACAACTATCAAATAACATTAAAACATGTTTTGATTTGATTCTTAAAGCATAATCTTCAATCTCTGTCATACTGATGGCTTTTTTTGTAAATTCGCTTTGATTTCTTTCAATCAATGGTGTATCGATTGGAATGATATAACCAAGTTTTTTATTATTGGCTAATGTTTCAGTTTCTCCATGACCTGCATAATAGAAAATCAATGCTCTTTCATTTTTATTGCCTTTTTGATATGTAAAATCATTTAAAGCATCTAACATTTCATCAGAATTTAAGTTAGTTTTCAAAGTAACTTCAACTCCGAGTTCTCTCAACATTCCGGCAATTTCTTCAGCATCTTTTCTTGCATTTGGTAAATCTGGCCAGTTATCATAATTGCTATTGCCAATTACTAATGCATAATAATTTGTATAAAGAGAAATATCCTTTCCGGTTGTAGTTGTAACTTTTATTCCTCTTTGAGTAGCAAATGTTTTTGAAGTTAGTAATAAGAAACAAAATAAAAATAAAATTTTCTTATTCATTTGTATCTCCATTTTTCATATTAAAAACTTAAAAATTATCATAGTATAAAAAATTTCTCAAAATGAATATCCAATTGCAAATTCAGGAATGGGAATTATCATTGTTTCATCCTTCTTATCTGCTTCTTTGACAATAAATAGAGCAAAACCTCCTCCGAGTGTAATATTCCATCCAGAAGACCAAAGCCAGCGGTATCCAGTTGCCAAACCAAACAATAAATTCCCATAACCTTCTTCTTCAGGATTTGTAGCTCTTCCCATACATAAACCTGCAAACCAAGAGCATCTTTTAGAAGAGAAATAATACTTTAGTCCACCATAAGTACCAACTCTATATTTTAGTATCATCATTCCTACATCAAATGCAATATTGTGTTTTTGTATTTCAGCACCAACAACACCTGAGAAAGCTGATACTCCAACCCTTGGAGTGATAAACCATCCCTTTTTTGATAACCTATCTTTTTTTACAATTTCCATTTGTTTTGTGGGCTTTTCTAATATAATTTCATCTGTTTTTTCAACTGGTTTTTCTATCTCTTGAGTCAGGAAAATAAAGTCATCAGTTAATGAAGAAGAGTCCCATGGAATTTGTTTATTATTCGTTTCCTTTTTAACTGCTTTACGAACTTCTTTGAATACATCTTCTATTTTCAAATTCGGAATTTTAATTTTAGAAATCAAGTTTTTTGTATAAGGGCTGTTTCTTCCTGTTCCATCGATAGCTACATTTCCGGGGGCAGTAGAATAAGCAATAAAAGTTCCGTCTGTTTTACTTGATATAATTGCCAGTCCTTTATTAGTAGAACGTGAACCTTTATAAGGATTATCACGGCAGGCGTCGAGTATAATAATATTCAGTCTTGATTTTTCCAAGCAGCTCATAATTCTATTCAGAGAAACAGCTTCAAATTCAATATCTCTTTCTTTTGTAATATTCGCATCTATCGGAATCAGATAATTTGTTCCGTCAACTTGCACTCCGTGTCCGCTGAAATAAAATAAAACTTCATCATTCGAGGTGATACTGTTTTCAAAATTATTTGCTGTTTCTATTAGTTCTTGTCTGGTAAGATTAGTTTTTTTTGTAACTTTAAAATCCAGTTCTTGTAATGTCGAAGCAATATCGTTTGCATCGTTAACAGGATTTCTTAAGGGAACTCCTTCATAATCGCTATTTCCGATAACGAGTGCGAATCTGTTTTGCTGGCAAAAAAGTGTTGTTAGTAAAAATGAAAAAAATAAGATAAAAATGATTTTCTTTCTCATGATAACTCCCTTTTTTTTACCTTGAAAAGGTTTAAAAGATTTTTCTTCCTGCTGAACCTTTTCAACGGTTAACCTGTTTCACTATCACATTACCTTTTCCAACCATACCAGTTGAATAAAAAAACAGATTCAACGGCATAAGTTGCGAAGGTTAAGAAAACCCCTCTTAATCTCCCCTTTCCGTCTTCGTTTCGCTTCGCCGTGACAAGACGAAGGGGAGCAAACCATTCGCAAGGTCTCGCTAAATTTTCAATATTAAATATTCAATTATAATAACCAAACCGGCAAATAGGTTATTTTATCATTTATGCTAAATTTTCCATCATAAACGACATAAGCTTTTTTTGTCCCCGGATATATCATCATAAATTTCTTTAGATGATTTACATTTGGTTTTCTTGATTTTACTTCTAAAGGGATTAACCGGCTTCCCTTTTTTATGATAAAATCAACTTCTTTTCCATCTTTAGTTCGCCAGAAATATATTTCTTCTCCGAGTCTGTTTTCTTTATATATCTCGTTGAAAACAAAATTTTCCAGAACAGCACCTTTATCCGACCTTTCTTCAGGATGTTGAAATTGTTGAAGTAAAAAATTCCTCAAACCGATATCAATGAAATAGATTTTAGACATTTTTTTTATCTCATTGACCTTGTTGCTGTGGAAGGGAGAAACGGTTGATATAATAAAAGTGCTTTCCAATATCTGGATATATTTTTGACAGTTGTAATGTGAAAGCTTAATATCATTACTAATCCCATTTATATTCAACAGCGAACTGCAGGAAAGAGCTAAACGTTTTACCAACTTATTGAATCCGATAATGTCATCTACAAGGTTAAGACTCTGGATATCTTTAGTCAAATATGTATTTGTGATTTCTTCCAGGAAGGCAAGCTTTTTCCTTTCCGATGCTGCAAGAGCTACTTCAGGATATCCTCCAAACCGCAGGTATTCATAGAATAATTCTCTGATTTCATTGTGATATGTAGAAAGTGGATCTTCCGTATAATCCTGGAAATTCCGATTAATAAGTTTACTCCATTTCTCATATCCCTTGAAAAGAAGGAATTCCGAAAAATCGAGCGGATAAAGATGGAATACAAATTTTCTCCCAACTAATGAATCGCTGAACTTTAATTTTATCTGGGCAGCAGAAGAGCCGCTTAATATTAATTTGAAGCTTTCCGAATGATGATCCACTAATACTTTAATAAATGGAGCGAAATCTTTTAGATGCTGAACTTCATCTATCATAATTACGTTTTTACAATCGATGTTTCCACCTGACTGCACAAACCTGTTTATAAAATATTCTGTTCCGTGAGAAAATGTTTCTAAATCTGATACTCGCTCTAAATCATAATAGTATATTGGTTGATTAGAAATATTCTTTTTGAGTAACTTTAAAAGCGTTGTTTTTCCTGCTCTTCTGGGTCCAAGTATGAAAATAGCCTGAGGATCAGTAAGAAAAGGTATAATCTCTTTTTCTAATTTTCTATTAAACATAAAATTCTCTTTCATTAATTCTTGAACTATTTTTAATTTGATTTAAAAAAAGTCAAAACTTTTTTCAACTACACTAAAAAAATGATAATAATATTTTCTTATCTATCAGACAAAATGCTTTTGTTACCTTCTTTCTTATAAATCACATCAATCCATCAGACCTGACTCGTAAGCTTGCGGCGAGTTGGGGATGATGGCTTTGTCGAATGTTCTCAACTCGCACTTCAGTCTTCATTTTATTACGCCCGGACAAGTCGTCACAAGTCAAGTCCATTCTCAATCCACGCCACTAAACTCCAACCATACCGGTTGAATAAAAAAACAGATTCAACAGTATAAATTGCGAAGGTTAATTTGAAAGAATTCCTCCATCAGAAACCATTCGCAAAGTCTTAAAATCGTCAATCGAAAATCGAAAATCGTCAATCCTCAGGTTTTTCCTTTTCAAATATCTCCCATAAATTTAATTCCAGACCTATGGTTTTTATCTTTATTGTTTCATTCCAATTTGCCACAATCCGATTTATATATTTTTCTTTTTCAAGACGATATATTTCAACAAGCTCCTCAATTGGATTAACTAAAAAATACTCTTTCACTTCAAATCGTTCATATAGTTTCAGTTTGATTTTCCTGTCGGTATAAGCAGTGGATTGGGAAAGAATTTCAAAAATCACATCCGGAGCACCTTTAATATTGTTTTCCGTTATTTTTGTTTTATCGCAGACGATAAAAATATCAGGCTGAACAACAGTATCGTCGGATAGAATAACATCGGCAGGAGCATCAAAAATCTGACATTCTTTTCCAATAAGATGAATATAAATTCTGGAACTGATCGATATTGAAATGCTTTGATGTTTTGTTTTCGGAGCAGGAACCATATCATAAATCTTACCGTCAATCAACTGGCATATTACATCATCTCCCCAGGACATATAATCCTTTACTGTGTAATGTTCCTTTTTATCTGCAAGATTTTGCATAATACCTCCTCATTCATTTTTTCAATTTATTACATAATTTTTTATAAATACTCAATAATTATTTGTCAATTAAAACATTTATAAAAAAGAAAACAACCGGTTTTTCAATTGAAAAGTTTGATGATAAATGTCTTTCTGAGTTATCTTCTTGCAGAGATTTACAAATAATCTCATTTGGTAGTTTTATGATGAACTTTTTCATTCCTCTTCCTGAGTTTTTCTTTTGAATGAAATTAGAGAACTTACCAAAACTTCGACAAATTAACTTCAGAAATTATTGAATGAAAAAGCTTCGGAAGGTTTTGTGCTCGTAACCCGCTTAGGTGAGAAATGATGGCACTGTCGAATGTTCTCGATTCACACTTCAGTCTTCATTTTATTACGCCCAGACAAGTCGTTGCGAGTTAAGTCCTTCCTCAATCTCCCGGTTTTTCTTTATCAAATATTTCCCATAAGTTCAATTCTATTTCTACAGTTTTCAATTTCATAACTTCCTTCCAACCATATATTTTCGGAAATTGAAATTTACTATTTTTTAATAGATAAGTCTCAATAATTTCTTCATCCGGATATACTATGAAATATTCCTTAACACCATATTTTTCATAAAGATGAAGTTTAATCTGCTTATCCTTAAAACCTGTTGAAGGTGAGATAACTTCAAAAATCACTTCCGGAGCTCCGGCAATATAATTATCTTTTATTATCGATTTATCACAAATTATCATAATATCAGGTTGAACTACTGTGTCTTCTGATAAGACAACATCCATTGGAGCAAATATTGTAATACATTTTTTTTTTTGTAATGATGTGTGTAACTTTGCGAAAATATCGGAAACAATTTTTTGGTGCCTGAAATTTGGAGAAGGAACCATATTAAATACAATCCCATTGATCAATTCATACCTGTTATCATCATTCCAGGACATATAATCTTTTACTGAATAATGATTATTCTTATGTAAATGTTGTGACATAATTTTCCTCCCTGAAAATCATTAATTAGAAAAATAATTAATTGTATTAATTGTCAATTATTTCTTGTTTATCACCCGAGTCGGGTTTGCGATTTTCACATTTCTTTCTTAACCTTCCGAATCTATAAAATTCAGAATTTATTAGAAAGAAAAAACTTTTTCAGTTCCTTTTATTTGATATGATTTTTATCCATTTTAGTTAATAATTTACCGTTTCATACAAATAAGATCCTGAAAAAGCTATTTTACTATCATCCGGAGAAAAGGAGGGTTTAAATCCCCGATGAATCTTTCTTTCATTACTACCATCAATATCAATGATATAAATATCTCCAGTAATACTATAACCTGAGTATATAATTTTAGCGCCATTATGGGAGATATGTGAATAACGAGGATTGATCGCAGTTTCTATTTGTGTAATTCCTGAACCATCACTGTTCATTACATAAAGATCATAGTAATTATTATATACGATCTTGAAGCCGTCTGGAGAAAATGATAGATAATCCGGAATATTAATATACTCGTATAATTGTATTTGATTTGTCCCATCTGAATTCATTACATATAATGAATTAGTATTATTGATGTATGCATGAAAGTATATTTTTGTTCCATCCGGAGAAAATGCCAGATGTTTATATTCATATTCGTTATTAGTAGCGAGAGTATCAAGTGTCCCACTATTTAAATTCAATTTAGTGATATGATAAGTACGACCAACAAATATTTCAAAAGGAATTGCAGTTAAAAAAATAATTTCATCTCCATTTGGTGAGAAACAGGGATACCTTTCATTGACTTCATAAGTATTTGTAAGATTAGTTAAACCTGTTGCATCTAAATTTACAAGAATAATATCTGAAAACGTATCCGAATATCCTCCACCATATTCAATATCTGTCGAAAAAACAATTTTTGGCTCTACCGTTGATATTGATGGTTGACCCAAATAATCCCTTAAGTATAAAGTACCAGTAAGAAGTGTGCTATCGCTTCCATCCAAATTTATAGAATAGAGACTTTTATGAGAACCGTAAATTAATTTATTTCCATCTGCTGAAAATTGAATATGTGCACCCGGAAGATTTTCTTCACTTAAATCATAAGTATCTACTGTATGTCCAATATCTATCACTTTAGTAAGATTATTTCCATCTGTATCAATTAAATAGATACAATCATTATAAATATCGTATGTTCCGTGTTCATCAAAAAAAAAACTCAATATATCACAACCAGCAAGTAAAAACGTAATGAATAGCAAATTTAGGATTAATAATTTTTTATTCCTCTTTTTCATTTTTTCCCCCAATAATTTTTTTTAGAAAGCACTTCTAACATATCTTTTGTCATTTTATTGAGTATTCTTATCTATTTCCTCTTTAAAATAAATGATGAAATTCCATTCTTTTCCAGATTAACAGCAGCTTTACTCAGTTCTTTATCATTTTTAAAATCACCAGCAGCTACCACAGTTAAGGTCTTATTGTTCACTTTTTTAGTGAACAGGATGTATTTATAACCAAGTTTCTTT
>CAYWJN010000097.1:0-8919 GCA_964457455.1 uncultured Candidatus Cloacimonadota bacterium | reverse complement strand
ATGTAATTGTAACTCCGGTGAATGATCCGCCAACAATTGTTTTACCTGATTATTTTACCTTTGCAGAAGACAGTACTTTAGTTGAAGATTTTGCAGTTTATATCGATGATATTGACCCGGATGTACTTACTTTATCTGTAACAGGAAATACGGAAGTAACAGTTGATATTGCAGGAACTATCGTAACTTTTGGAGCTGCAGAAAACTGGAATGGCACTGAAACTTTAATCTTCACAGTAGATGATAACCAGACTCGTGCAACTGCTTCTGATTCTGTAGATGTGATTGTAACACCAGTGAATGATCCACCTGTCCTTATTGGATTTAGTCCGGAAGAACTTGAATTCACGGTATATCAAGACAGCATCGTAACCTTCAATGTAGATGTGGTAGATATTGATAGCGATCTGAATTATGCCTGGTTTGTAAATACTAATATTCAAACTGAAATTTCTGAAACCTTTGTATATCAATTTTCTATACTTGGTGAATTTGAAATAAAATCAGAAGTTACAGATGAAGAATATCAGATTGATACAATTTGGGATGTTTATGTTGAAGAGCAAGTTGGAACTGAAAACTTGATACCAACGGTAACAGAACTAAGGTACAATTATCCCAATCCTTTCAATCCGGAAACAACAATTTCATTTTCTCTCGCAAAAGAAGCTGAGAACGCAGAGATAATAATTTATAATTTGAAAGGGCAAAAGATAAAAACTTTGGAGTGTGGAGAGTCCCTCGCCACAATAGCCGACGGAGTCGGCTACTCCATATGCTGGGATGGAACAGATGAAAACAATCTTCCTGTTGGAAGTGGAATTTATTTGTATCAATTAAAAGTTAATGGAAACTCTATAGCAATAAACAAAATGATCCTGATGAAATAATCTAAAATAAAATGAACAGAATTCTTCTTTTCATTATTCTAAGTTTTACCATTGTTTTTCTCTTTTCTGAAGAAAAAATCGAAAACTCATTTTTCGAGAATCCACCAACTCTAAATGAAGCAATAAGGCAATCTCTGTCATTAATCAAAATGACTCCTGCTGATGTTCAATTGCAGGCAGACTACGTGAAGAAGGATACATTCCGGCTTTGTGCAGTAATTCATCTTTTGGAAAATCCACTCGAAACAATCGAGTTTTCCAATCTTATGGCAAAAGAAATTGAGGATTCATCCAAAACTCTTTTGGAAAGATTTTGTATAATGAGCAAATATCTCGATATTGAAATCGATCCGCAAAAATCAGAAATCAGAATTAACAGTTTTGAAAATGTTATTAATATCCTGAAAAATAAAATGTTCGTTGCTGCGAAGATGAAAGAAGAACTGCTATCAGAATTCACGATAGCAGAACTGGACACACTCTTTGAGAACATCCCGCTCCTTTTACAGGAAGATGAAGAAATAACCGAGAAAACCATTTTCGAGCTTGCAGAAATAGAAAAAGAAGCAAGAAAATTCTCTGAAAAACTCTATGAAAAATTTGAGAGATTCGACCGTAAAATCATTCTTAACCAGGGATATTTCTGTTTGCAGGGAATTGAAGAAATTACTGAATATTTCACAAACCTCGCTCCTGCAGAAATCGAAAAATACAACAAAAAAGGATTCTTCAAAAGCATTTTCCGGAAATCTCCAAAACCGGAAACATCGACCGGAAATTTTCTCTATTATGAACAAACTCCCTGGGGAGATATTGTAATTGGAGGAAGCGGAGAAAACCATTATTCAGATGAATTTGCCATCATCATAGATCTGGAAGGAAATGACACATATTCGCAAAATGCAGGCGGAACCATGGGAAAATTTCCATTCGCTTTGTGCCTGGATTTGAAAGGAGATGATAAATATTTTTCAGGTTCTTTTGCAGCTTTTGGAACAGGTTTATTTGGCTGCGGAATCCTGATCGATGAAGAGGGAGACGATTATTATTCGACTGTAGAAACAAACCTGGGAACAGGCTGGGTTGGCACCGGAATTCTGTTAGATAAAAAAGGAAGCGATAAATATTTTTCCGACTTTTCATCTCAGGGAGCTGCATTTCTGGGAATCGGTCTGCAAATCGATGAAAGCGGAAACGATATTTATCAGGGAACTATTTTCTGTCAGGGATTCGGTTATTTAGCAGGTTTTGGAGCTTTGCTCGATAGAACAGGAAACGACTTCTATCTTGTTCAACAAAAATACACTGACCTGCTCCGATATAATGATCATGCAGTTTCGCTTTCTCAGGGTTTTGGTTTTGGACATCGTCCGGATTATTCAGGTGGTATCGGGCTTCTGGATGACATTTCCGGCAATGATACTTATGTTTCCGATATTTATGGTCAGGGAAGTTCCTACTGGTATTCGCTCGGTTTCCTGGTAGATCGCGATGGTCATGACAATTACAATTCCTACCAGTATTCTCAGGGTGCTGGAATTCACATTTCTGTGGGTGGCTTATTGGATGAGAACGGCAATGACAATTATTCTGCCAATGGTGTTTCTCAGGGAGAAGGTCACGATCTGGGAGTTGGCTATTTATTAGATATTAAAGGAAATGATGATTATGTTTGCTACGACCTTTCTCAGGGTGCAGCCAGTCATCACGGTGTGGGAACTTTAGCAGATCTAAGCGGGAATGATGGCTATTTATCCAAGAATGCTTATACAACCCACGGTCACGGCAGGATGTCCCGAAATTATGGTTCTATCGGATTGATTCTGGATTTGCAGGGAACTGATTTTTACACTGCAAAAGGTGAAGACAAAGATTTCTGGATAAGCTCTACTTATGGTGCTGGAATTGATTATCCCATAGAAATTCAAGAGGAAGAAATCTGGGATTATGGTGAAAAAGATTCTGTGGAAGTTCGTGATTATACCACAGAAGAGCTATTCATTATGGCATCTGCTTATGAACCGAAGTTTTCGTTGATGAGAGAATTCGGGAATGAAGAAATCCTCAAAGATCCGGAGGAAACCTGCAAATATTTGATTTCTATTTCGGATACAAAAAATGCGCCTGAAGTTCATTCGATTCTGGCAATCTTCAAAAATATGGGAGAGGAAGCTGTTCCTTTTTTGATAGAAGCTTTGAACGATTCGGTTCGAGCTAAGGTTGGATTATTTGTGATTTCTCTGGGTGATATCGGAGATGAAAGAGCAATCGAACCTTTAATCGAACTTTCGCAAAAAAAGAAATGGAATCAAAGCGGAGCAATGGTCCGTTCCTTGGGAAAATTCGATGATGAAAGATGTAGAAAACGTATTCACGAAATCAGTATTTCCGAATTTGCATCTGAAAAAGAAAATGAACTTTTGCGAAAAGATTTGATTGTAGCCCTGAAAAATATCGATGCTGAAAATTCAATTGAACTTTTCATTACAGCTTTGCAAGATTCATTTTATGTAGTCAGATATCCGGCAAAAGATGCTCTGGTTTCTCTCAAGGAAAAAGCATTTGAACCTCTTAAAGAACTTCTATTTACAACAAATGATACACTTGCTGCAGTTCTGTCTATCGAAGCTCTCGAAGAAATTCAGGATAAAAGAGTAGTTCCTGTTTTGATGGGTTTGCAAGATTCTGATTTGTGGAATTATCAGACAGTTAGATTTTTTGTGATTAATGCTCTGAAAAATCTGGATGAGAATGAAAAAGCTCAACTTCTTCTAAACGAAGAAGATGAAAGAAACTGGTTTCTACAGAAGTTGAAAGATAGATGATTTAGATGGACTTGACTCGCAGCGACTTGTCGAATCTTCGGAATGTAGAGGAGTTCTTGCTCGTACAATCGGAAGATCAGCAAACTGAACATTCCGATGTTCTTGATTTTTGTTTTCATCTTAATACTATCAGTTAGCTGATAGCGGGTAGCTCAAGTCTGCTTAATCTAATTTCTGATAATCTTGATTGGATCTATCTTAACAGTTCTTCTGGCAGGATGCAAAGTTGTGAGAAAACTGATGATAATAACAACAATCGGGACAATTATAAAATCCAGAAACCTCATATCAACCGGAATCCATTGCAAAGGAAAACCAGCAACAGGAATTTTTATAAAATGCCAATAATCCTGAGCTAAAAGCAAAATTAAAGCAAAAGCAACTCCGATAAAAGTACCGATAATTCCGATGATCAATCCTATATTTACAAACATGCGAACAATATCTTTTTCGGAAGCACCAATAGCTTTCAGCACTCCAATCTCAACCTTTTTTTCTGCCACAAGCTTGATGAAATTCCCAGTCATATTAAATGAAGCAATTATAATCATCAAAGCCAGAACCAGGAACATTACGACTTTTTCCAATTTTATGGCATTAAACAAATTAGCATCAAATTCACTCCAATCTTCCACCACAAAATCATCACCTATTACATCTTGAATCAGACGAGCAATTTTGGACGATCTGCGAAGATTGTGAGTTTTAACTTCTACCTGGTTCACTTCGTCTTCAAAATCCAGGAAATACTGAGAATTTTTCAGAGAAATATAGGTGAAAAGTTTATCATATTCAGGCATTCCGGAAAGAAAAATTCCTATCACTTTCAGCTTCTTTGTTTTGGGAAGCAAACCAAAAGGAGAGGGAACAGTTCCAAGCGGTGAGGACAGTTGAATATACTCTCCTACGGTTGCATTAATCGTTAATGAGAGATCCAATCCAATGATGATTCCATCATTTTCCAGATTTTCTGGAGATGGATATCCAATAACGATCTTATCTAAAATCTCTGTTACTTGATTTTGTTTTTCTAAATCGATGCCAAAACAGATGGTTGAAGCCAGGTTCTTTTTATTCTGGATCATCAGTTCATTCTGGCAAACCGGGGCAGATTTGATGACTTCAGTCAGATTATCCACTTTTTCCAAAATAATGTCATAATCTTTTATCGGATCATAGTTTTTATGATAGATTTTTATTTCTGCTTTAGAGCCGATAACGCGATTCTTCATATCAAGTTCAAAGCCGTTCATCACAGAAGAAACCACGAGAAGCGAGAAAACTCCAATTATAATGCCAAACAGCGACAGCATATTAGAAAACGTGAAAACAATTTTCTTTCTGCCTTTCAAATATCTTAAAGCCAAAAAAAGATGAATCATTCAGAATTTCTCCTGTTCATTCAACCGTCTCGGTTGAATGTAACGGTTGGGTGTGTGCGTCGTTGCTGCGCTGACACGCTTGTCGGGTGAAGTTTTTTACTATTCTTCATATATTCATATTTTAGTAAGTTTTTAAAACTTTATCCCTGCAAGTAATTCAAATGAGTTATTCTTTACTCTTAATAAATCGGCTTCATAGGAATTTGTAAAAGATGGAGAATACCTCATTTCAATAAGAAAAGTTTGTGACCCAATAAAACTAAATTCATTTCCGAGTCCCAATGTGCCCCCAAAATCTATGCTTTCAAATTCATCATAAACAATTTCAGCAAAATCAGAATCATATCCTAATAATATATCAATTCTGGGACCAACGATAATATAAGGTGATAATTTTTATTAAATTTATATGCAATTTTCCCGAGAACAGGAAGTGAAAGGTAGTCAACTCGATTATCTAATTCAATGGTACTGATGTAATTCGCAAACATATCATACTCTTTAAATTTTACAACCATCCCCTTTTGAACATAATGAATTTCAATTAATAAATTTAAATTAGCTTTACTTAACAATTCTATGAATGCACCTATATTCAAGCCATACCTATTTTGTGTATCTAAATTTAAAAAATTATCTGTATAATCAAAATCTTGATTTGCAAAAACACAACCAGTTTTTACGCCAAAAGAATGAATTAATTGGGCATTCAGGAAAGTAAATCCTAAAATTAACAACAATAGCAACATTACTTTTTTCAAATTTCCTCCTAAATTCTATTGATATTCTTTTTAAAACTGATAAATTATTGCTAACACTATTTCTTAATTTCGTGTAACATTTCTCTTTAAGATCGTCCCGATCTGTTTATTTTGATTATTTATAACATCGAGACGATGTTATTTAAACATATGGTTCAATCAAGATGATTGAACCTGCATTTAAGATTCAACCATGAACTCAAAATACGAACTCACAATCTCAAAACCCAACTTCTCATAAAGAGAAATCGCTGTCGTATTATCCGCTTTCACATTCAAACCGAGGTGCTCAATTTCCTGCAGCAAAGATTTACACAGTTTTGCTGTTGCAGCTCTGCCCCATCCTTTTCCCCTGAAATCCGGATGAGTGCAGATATTTCCCAAAGCTGCCACATTATACTTTTGGGAATAAACATGAATACCTGCCACGCTTATCAACCTGTTCTGCTGCCGAACTCCAAAATATTTCTGCGTTTTCAGCATGCGCTCATCAAACCAATTTTCAGGATAACTAATTTTGTAAAGCTCTAAAATATCAGCAATATCTTTTTCTGTAAGCTGAATAACATCAGGCTTAACCTTGAAAAGGTTTATGCAGCGAGTATCTTCCTTGTAAACCTTTTCAAGGTTTCTTAATTTAGATCTATTTTTTAGAGCCATTTTAAGATGCTCTCCATGAGCAGAAAGCTGATATTTTTCTTGCAGAACACCTTGCAGCCCTATGCTTAAATGTGCATAAAACCTGTTAGGAAGCAAATGTATGATTTTGCCCAGAAGATGCTTTGTAGAGGAAATATCATTTGTGATTGCCAGCAGAGTTGGCAGTGAAAGCCCTGAATAGAGCAGAATAATAGACTTGATTTCTTCATTTTCTTTTAAGGCAAACCAGGTAGTGTAATCCCAGAAAAAATCATCCAGGTCACCGATGCTGTAAATCCGATTAAAAATATCCAGAAAACAGTGCGAAAAAAATTTTTAAACATATCTTCCTCCAAAATTTTTATCTCTTTTTTGATGACTTAACAATTTAATTTTTATGAAGTTATCCTGTCAAAGAAAACAGGTTTTTGAAATGCAATTTCAAATTATCTTAGCAGTTCTGCTCTTTCTTTCCTGATTACAAAACAAAATCAATAGCTGTTTTCGCTTTTGCTGATGCAATCGTTTTGATGTTTCCATCAATATAAGATTCCAGAAAATCCTCGAAATTATTATAGAGAATTCCCCAATCCGAATAGGGCTCTTCATGAAATGCATCGAAAACCGGAGATTCGGAATTTTCATCCAAAGGCAAAACAAACACCAGCTTTTCCTGAATTTCCGTGCTGCAAAAAGGAATGAACGGATACACTTCTTTCCAGCCGGATGACAATTTCCAGCTCATATCTCGCAGTCTTGCATATCCTTCCCGGATTTCCGTTGTTCCAAAAATGAAAAGACTGTTCCAGGCTGCAGTTTCAATATCATTTCTTTTTTTGATGTATTTCGCTATAGATTCGCTGCAGATAAATCCACCATTGAAATTCTTCAGGAATGTTCTGTAAGAATGAGGTAAATTAATGCTTAGATCAGTTTCCAGTTTTTTTATTTCTTCTTCTGATGCAGCAGGAGAGAAATGGTAATTATCCGGCATTTGAGAGATTTTGGTTTTTAATCTCTGTAATATAATTTCGATTTTATCTTCGCTCATATCTACCAATTCACCAGTTAAAATATCATCATTCAATTTTCAGAAGAATATCATTTACTTCATTCTCAACCTGGAGTAATGCTTGCAAAACTTCAAGCTGCTTCGCACGGGTTTCCTCATTCCAATCAGAGAACTTTTCATTATAAGGTGATGGAACAAAATCAAACCCCTCTTCCATGATTTTCGTCTCTTTTGCATAAAGTTCAGCTAATTTATCAATAATCTCAACTTCGATTCCAAACTTTTCTTTGTTTTCCAGAAGATATTGTTGTGCTATTTTTCTTGCTTCAAACAAACTATAATAAATCCACCAATTTGCCAAATGAATTTCCTGCATATCTTCTTCATTAACATTCAGCAAATATTCATTATCCTGTAAAGCATCTATCCATTCTTCATAAGCCCTGATCCCGGAAAAATAATTTTCATATTTTTCTGTATTATAAAGCTTCTTCGCCATAAGGATAGATTTTTTATAATCAGGTAAAATATCTACATTTTCTTTCTTTTTTATGATACAAATAACCCAGGGAAATTTCTGTGCAATTTCATATCTTTTTGTTTTATCGAAATATGTTCTACAGAAAAGCTCTTTTCCCTCTTTTTGATAACCTGTGATTATTCCCCATTCCGGCACATCGATCAACTCGATAGCAATCACAGGCCAGCCTCTATTAATGCTTTTTAAGATGATTTCAAGAATTTCATCTTTGGATTTTGTGGGAATACCCATTTGTTCGAATTGTTCATTTTTTAGATGGAAATATTCCGCTTCATAGCCTAGTTTCTTCAAGATTTCAGAACCAGAATCAAATCCGCAAGTTGCATCAGGACTACTTGGACACCATCTATCAAAGAAAAGAGTTCTAAAACCATAACCGGAAAGTCCGATAATATCAGTGTAACTCAGGTTATTCCCATATTTTTCATCCATCCTGTAAACAGCAGCCAGGAAGGAATTTTCCATTCCAATTCCCCACTCCAATTTACCGATTCCCTCGATGATAACAGCATCTTCATCCATTTTGTGATCCGGTGCATATTCTTTGATGTAAATCCCCATTTTGCCTTTGGGAATTATCAATTTAATTTTTTCATCTTTCCGCATAACTAAAACTTCAACCTCTTCAGTTTGGACAGCTTCTTTGAGAACACCCAATTGTTTAATAGAATTTACTTTTTCATTATTGTATGAAATCAAGATGTCACCAATTTCCGCTCCTGCTTTTTGCATGTTCGAGTCATCAATAAAACCGACAATAACTAATTTTAAATCTTTGCTTAAATTTTCTGATGTTTCTTCACCTGCATAAACATAATTTGAAGCAAAGAAAACCAGTCCGATAATTATCACAAAAATTGATAAATGTT
>CAYWJN010000096.1:0-9017 GCA_964457455.1 uncultured Candidatus Cloacimonadota bacterium | reverse complement strand
AAAGATTTTTATCAATTTATTTTTATTTACCCACTCATTTCTTCAAAGAGCCTTATTTGTATTATAATTTATCCATTCATTCCCATTGTATTTAATTAAACCAGCATCATTTGTTCCAATCCATAATGCATTTGTTTCTGTTTCGATACAATTAATTTCATTTGAAGGAATTGGTGAATTAGTAGTGTTAAATGTAATTATTTCATCACCATCGATTTTAACCAGACCTGAATAAGTAGCTAACCAGATCAAACCATTGTTATCACATTTGATATCCTTAACGAGATTATCATAACCAAAATCGTTAATTACGGTATATGTTTCAAGATCAAAAAGTAATAAATGAAATTGCAACGATATGTTCAATATAGCTATTACAAGGTTGTTTGAGTGATAACAAGAAATTGCGGAACACAAATTCAAATCTTGAAAATCATAGCAAATCCAGTTTGTATCTTCAAACCTAATATTAACCAAATAATTGTCAGCTACAGACCATAGCCTGTTTGAACTATCTACAGTAATATTCATTGTATTATTACTTGGTAAAGGTGAATTATCCCTATGGAGTGGAGTCCAAGTATTATTGAAAAAAAATGCAACACCAAAGGGAGTAAGTACATTCGGGAAAATTGGACCATGTACTGAAACCCATACCACACCATTTGAATCTATTGCAATATCTGTTATTTTTTCACCAATAAGATTAGAATTATTAATATTATATGTAATCCAATTAAATCCATCATAGTTACATATTCCATGTTGAGTACCAATCCAAACATCATTTGAACCATAAGTTGCAATTGAATAAATATTATTACAAGGTAAACCTGAATTCGATAACAGAACCTCAATCCAATCATCTTCTTCTAAGTATGCAAAGCAATATATACCCCCAACCCATACGATTCCTGAATTCTCAATGGCAATCGATAATATCATATTATTACCGGGTAAAGATGAATTGCTATTATCATATATTATCCAATTATCATTTAAAAAATATGCTATGCCACCACCACTTGTTCTCATCCAAATTCCAGCATCATCATCAAACGCAAAAGCAATTACATAGTTTGAAGGTATACCTGAATTACTTGTGTTATAAATAATTTGAGTAGAATCAGTAATACAAATGCACCCACAATAATCTGTACCTACCCATTTTCTTCCTTCATTATCAATATCAACCTCAGTAATGCAATTGGTTGGAATACCAGTTACAATAGTCCAATTTGAACCATCGAATTTAACCAGACCACCGCCCCATGTAGCGACCCAAATAACGTTATTCTCATCAACACTTAAACCTCTTATGTAATTATTTGTTAAACCTGAATTAGCAGTTGTATAAACTGTCCATATTGAATCAATTATTGATACAAGTCCTCCGGCTGTTCCAATCCAGATAGTTCCATCAAGAGCGAATTCTATTGCCGGCACCCAATTGTGAGGTAAATTACTATTAGCAACAGTATAAGTATTCCATCCTTCTCCATCAAATATAGCAACCCCAGATTTTGTGCCTATCCATATCGTACTATCACTTTGTTCAGACAAGGACCAAATATAACTTCCTGGGAGTCCTGAATTGTTAGTATCTAATATTATATAATTATTGGTTTCTAAATTATATCGTACGAGTCCGATATCAGTTCCTACCCAGTTTAATGAATCTTGGATCAATTGGCAATTCACTCTGTCAGCACTTGTATAAAGAGTCCATTCAGGTTCTTGGGGAAATAAAGAAAATGCAAAAAAAAGTACTAAAAAAATAAAAATCGTCTTCTTCATTATCAATTCCTTTAAAAATTAGAAGATTTGGATATTTGATATTTCGTCTTTAATACTAATTTCAGATATTTTTTTGTCAATATAATAATTTGCGTTTTCTTAAAAAAACATTTGGATATCTTTTTATCTTTACAGATTTTATACATCTTTCAAAAGAAACTGAAAATAGTTTCCGTAGGATTGTTAATCTTATGAAAAGTAATAAAAAATATTTAGTTGCATTTATTCTGATTTTCTCTCTTTCTTTCTTTTGTGAGGAAATTACCGCTGAAAAGATCAGTGATGGTCCTTACATTTTCTGGCAAGAGAACAAAGCAGCCATAAAATATGTTTTTGAAAGTGAAGTTTTTTCCAAAGAAATCACATTTCAAGATACAGAACAGATTAAATTTACAATCGATGAGTTTGAGCAATCTTATCTCGTATCTCCCCAACCTCCAAAAAATGAGCCGACAATCTATATAGATATTCCCAAGATTTTTATTTTGAGTGATGTTCACGGTCAATACGACAGGTTGGTGCAAATTCTTAAAGCAAATCATGTAATCGATGAAGAACTCATATGGCAATGGGGAGACGGGCATCTGGTTGTTCTGGGTGATATTTTGGACCGCGGACCAAAAGTTACAGAAGCTCTCTGGTTGACACATCAATTGGAAAAACAGGCTGAGAAAAAAGGAGGGAAAGTTCACTTCTCTCTGGGAAATCATGAAATGATGGTTCTGCAAAAAGATACTCGTTATGTTCACGAAAAAAATAAAAAAACCGCTGAAGAATATTTCAAAATTAGTATTACAGAGCTTTTTGGAAAAAATACGGAATTTGGTAGATGGCTCAGAACTAAAAATACAATTTTCAAAATAAATGATATTTTATTTGTTCACGCCGGCATTCATCCCACACTTCTGGAAATGGATTTTTCCATGGAAATGATAAATAAAGTTATCCAGGAAAATTTGGATTCTCCACGAGAAGTTCTGAAATCTAATGAAGACCTGAATTTTTTATTCGGTTCATTCGGACCTTTCTGGTATCGTGGATATTTTTATGATTATAAAGAATTACCTATACTCCCGGAACTTGAATTTGAGAAAATCCTTCAAGAATTTGAAGCTTTGGAAATGGTGGTGGGCCACACCACATTTGATAATATCCGGACTTTTTATCATGATAGATTATTTGCTGTTGATAGCGGCATAAAATACGCAACCGAAGGTGAAGCATTAGTATGGAAAGATGGAATTTTTTATCGCGCCACAGCAGAAGGTGAATGGAAAATTCTGAAAAATAAATAGGTTGCAGCTGACTTGGATAGATGTTCTCAACTCATCCCGAAAGCTTTCGGGACTAGTCGAATCCATCTATTAAAAATCAAATAATTTTTCTCTACTTAAGAACTTGGGAAAATAGACTCTATTTAAAGTTTCGTTCTTTTCAGATTTCAAATCAAAATCATCTTCTATAATATCGAAGGCAAGAATTCGAGCTTGCTTCAACAGCATCTGATCCCGCACAATATTCGCATGTTTATAAATTGGCATTCCGGATTGTTCTGTTCCAAAAAAATCGCCAGGTCCTCTAATTTTCAAATCCTTTTCAGCAATTTTAAAACCATCATTCGTTTCCAGCATCACACTCAATCTTTCCCTGCCATCTTCACTAATCGGCGGATATACAATAAGATAGCAATATGATTCATCTGCACCACGCCCAACTCTTCCCCGCAATTGGTGGAGCTGGCTCAAGCCGAATCTTTCGGCATGTTGAATGATCATAACCGTAGCATTGGGGACATCAATTCCAACTTCGATAACAGTTGTGGAAACCAACACATCGATCTTTTTATTCTTGAAATCTTCCATGATAGAATCTTTAATCGCTGTTTTCATCCTTCCATGCAGCAAAGCAATTTTAAATTCTGGATAGATCTTTGTAGATAAAGTTTCAAAAAGAGTTTCCGCATCCAGAAGGTCCATTTTCTCAGATTCTTCGATGAGGGGACAAACAATATAAATCTGCGTACCCTTTAAAATCTGCTTTTTCACTTTTTCAAAAACTATTATATTTTTTTCAGAATTATGCCAGAATGTTTTGATAGTTTTCCGGTTTGGAGGAAGTTCATCGATCACACTTACATCGAGATCACCATAAACTGTGAGAGCCAAAGAACGGGGGATAGGCGTGGCAGAAAGATACATCAGGTCGGGATGCTTATTTTTTCGGGAAAGAACAGCTCGTTGTTCCACTCCAAAACGATGCTGCTCATCAATGGCAACAAAACCCACTTTATAAAATTCAACATCTTTCTGGATCAATGCGTGGGTTCCAATAATAATATCGAGTTCACCGGTTTTTATTTTTTCCAGGATCTGAGTTTTACCCTTATACTTTCCGCCTTTAAGAAGCGCAATCCTGATTTCCGATTGGTTCTTCAGGAAATGGGATAAGCTATTGAAATGCTGTTCAGCCAGGATCTCTGTGGGAGCCATCAGAACAGATTGAAATCCATTTTCCAAAACCAGCAGCATAGCAAATACAGTTACAATGGTTTTTCCTGAGCCTACATCACCCTGCAAAAGCCTGTTCATCTGGCGGGTTGAAGTCATATCTTCTACTATCTCACGGATAACACGTTTCTGTGCAGAAGTAAGTTCAAAGGGAAGGGAATTCTTTAATTTTGTGGTAAAAGTTTTTTTAAGCTCAAAACCATGTCCATTTTCCTTTTTTTGATGATGATATTTGCTGCGAGCTAACATTAATTGTGTGTAGAAAAGTTCTTCAAAAGAGTAACGCTTTTTTATCTTTTCATTTTTTTGAGGATGCTGAGAGAAATGGATTTTTTGCAGTGTAATTTTTCGAGGTTCAAAGTTATATTTTTTAAGAATATACTCAGGAAGAGTTTCCTCGATGCTATTACTGTATAGTTCGAAAGCTTTATAGACCAAGTTACGGACCACTGTCATACTAATGCCGTCTGTAAGACGGTAAACAGGGAGTACAGATCGTTCTTTCCAAAAATCCAGTTTTGAATCACTGTCTTCCAGAATCTCTATCTGAGGATGAACAATTTGGGGAGCACCACGAAATTCGGTTAGAATACCACTCACCCAGATCTGTTGACCGATCTCAAATTGCTTTACCAGCCAGTTCCCAAACTTGAACCAGGTGAGAAAAAGAAAATCTTCTCCATCTGAAATAACTACGTTGAGTTGCTGTTTCCTGGCAGCAGCATGGCGTTTTTCAATCGAAACGATCTTACCAACAAAAGAGCAGTATTCATTGAATGAAAGATCACGGATCTTTACAGCAGATTTTCGATTTATATAATCCCGCGGAAAATGTTCGAGCAGGTCACCGATATAGAAGATATTCAATTTATTCAAAAGCCTGGCACGATGTTCGCCAACCCCTTTCAGGTATTTTATTTCATTTTCCAGAGGATTCATAAAATTTACTCCAAATGGAAGAAAAGATGTTTGACTTAGAAAGTCAAGAAAAACCCTTGAAAGCTAAATTCTCAAGTTACTGCTTATACCTCTCCTTCATCGATTTCGTTCTGAAAACCAAAACAGTTGCGAAATTCAGAACAACAACTGTTCCCAGAATGATAGCGAGCCGTAACCACGGTTCTTCGTTTTCATTTCTGATTCGAGCATAATAAACCGCAGTTCGGATCGACTCGATTCCTGCCAACATCAAACAGGCTTGAATAATGAATATTGCGATCTTTGTTTTCCAAAATAATAGAAATGGAAATGAAATACTGATTATCTGTAAAATTAATAAATTTGCACGTCCAAAATGTGCGGCTAATAACAAAAAACACAAAATTATGGGCAATATTTTTAAGAACATTTTCATATTAAAAAAATCGTAAAAAGAGTAATTTCTCGACTTTCAATAGACTATGGATTTTAATTAAATCCATACTTCTCATTCATCCAACAGAGCGGTAACTTCTTCCTTCAAAATAGGAAGGTGTCTCACTATTGTTCCCCAAATTATGACATCATCGATTTTGTCATATCCATGAATTACTCGATTTCTCATTCCAATTATCAATTCTTTTGCTGAGATTTTGATATTATTATCAAGTTTTATTAAACGACTTATTGCTTCACCGATAATTTCAAATTCTCTTTCAACTGCTCTTCTCAACATTTTATTGGAAAGGTATTTGTTAAAATTTCGATCATCCCCGAGATATTTTTCGATCGACTCGATCGAGACTTTGATATCATAAAGAAATTTTTTTATATTCTCATTCATAAAGCACGGTTTTGGTTTTTTCCAAGGATCTAATGAAATACGGGTTTGATAAAGAATTATCTGTTAATAAATCTACTTTTCGATTAAGGATCTTCTCAAGTCTGTTTGCTAATTGAAAATAATTGTCAGCATATTCACCAAAATCTAAAGGTTGGAAAAATACCAAAAGATCGATGTCGCTTTTTTTATTAAATCTTTCTGTGCAAACAGACCCAAAAGCATACATTTTTTTCACATGATGTGTTTTGCATACTCTTTTCAGTTGCTTTAGATTCTCGACTAATATTCTATTCATTCTTTCCTCTTTAACTTCAACTCCAAACAAAATTATATTTTTTTCAAGTCAAGAAGTTTACCGCTTTTTAGTATTTCAGGTGAATAAAGATATTCAACTCTTTATCCGTGCAAATCCAGTTATCTTTTCTAACTCCTTTGCGTCCTTAGCGTTCTTTACGGTAAGTATTATTTGAATAACAAATCCCAATTCCCCTCGAACATCATCCACTTCTCCTTTTCCGAATCGTAATAGAAAGTAATAAGACGATGTTTCAGTTCGGGATGATCTTCCAGGAATTTTTCATATTCATCGGAGGTTATGTAATTCGATACAATTTCAGGCGGCTCATTTTTCCCGATCCAGACGAATTGCTGCTCTTCGAGTTTGCTGCGCGTTTTGGTTGCCAGTCTTTGCACAGGCTCATCATCATAATCTCCCAGCAGGATAACATAATCGACATCATCTTCGATTCTTAATGAATCCAGGAATGCAATATATTTTTTTCCAGCTTTTTTCCAATCCCGTTTAAAGTCTTTGAAGATGAGTGTTTCTTTTATTTCTACCTGTTTATCGATATGAAGTGCAACAATTTTCACTTTTGTAATTTCACTGCTTTCTCGAATGCACATTTGAACATAGTAATTCCCTTTTTCCAATTCACCGGAAAGAATACTGTTTTCTTTGTTGTAATCGAGCTGACGGTCGTTATGATAAAATCTTCCATCCTGAAATATCGTGGTGGAAATGTTATCGGGATTCAATGTTACCGGCAGGAAGTCTTTATCAACCAGCTTGAATTCGATAAATGCGAGCGATTCAACTTTTTCTTCCTGTGGTTTAACGAAGTCGTTTTCCTTTACATTATAATTTTGCCAAACCGAATCTGCCATTACCATTATCGTGGATGGAATGCGGGTGTATTGGGCGGAGATGTGATTTGTTTTTAAAATGTAACAGCTTAAAGTCTTAAATTGGAAATCCTGTAGGAACTCTGCTTCCAGCATTTTATCCAGGGAAAGCAACCCAACCGAAGCTGAATCTTCTTCTATCTTATGTCGGATGTGTAATTCTTCGATAACCTGTGGAATGGCATCCAATGCAGAAATATCTTTCCATTTCGTTAGGTGAGCAGGAACGTTAATATCCGACAAAACTTCATAAAAAACGTTGGGTTCAAGCAGGTTTTTCCATTTGGCATCCGACAGTTCCTTATCTATTAGTTCCATATAAAGATCAAACAGATTCTGCCATTGAGTTACAGATGCTTCCCAGAAAAATTTCACATCCACCAAACTGACTTTCTCCCAGAATTTTTCCGGAATATCGGGATTGATAACTACAAAATCAAGAAGAGGTTGTTTGTTATTTCTACAATTTTCGAAAATCTCCACGAAGTTTGAATCCGCTTTTGGAGCATATTCGGGGATGGGGGTGGATTGGAAATTCTTTATTCTTTCATTATACTTTTCTACGATCAGTTTTTTCCTTTCTTTAAAGAATTCCGGTTCTTCTTTTCTTTCGGTTTTCACATCGGGAAATTGAAAAACAAGATCTTCACTTTCCAATGTTTGTTCTTTCAAAGTAAATTGGAATTCATTAGATATTGTGCCGTCATCAAAAGGAATTACATTATAATCGAATAAACTGTCTTTTCGAGCGATAGCCAGGAAACCACCTTTTCCGATGGTGATCTCTTTGGTTCCGGTACTGTCAACTTTGATTCCCAGAAGAGTGCGCAGCATTGAGAAATTGAAAGCCATAATATTTATCACAGCTTTGGGAACAGGATTTCCGGCACTATCAACTACCGTGAACTTCACTTTTCTTGTATCCTGGTAAAACGAGGTGGAATTAATATAATTATTCCGGGCTGACTTTGAAATGACTTCTTCTGTGCTGTCCGGGAAAGTGCTGCGAACCAGAACGAGGAGAGCTTTGTTCACTGCACTCGTAAACCAGGTGGAATTAAGATTGTAATCCGGTTCAGCAGCTCCCACATAATACCACTTTCCATCTACGAAGACTTCCGTCCATGCATGGTTGTTGTCCGTATGTCCCCACCAAGGTGTCCAGGCGGGTCTGGCAGGAATTCCTATAGTTCTGCAAGCAGAAATAAAAAACACCTGCATCTCACCGCATCTGCCGATATTGCTTTTCTGCTGAATAGTTATCGGGTTTTGATTCCTTCCTGAAGTGGGAATAAACGTCATTCGCTCCCTGCACCACAGGTTTACTTCTCTTATTCGCTCTTCTACATCAGGAAATTCCGTAACATAAGAAAACAATCCGGTATCTGCAAAAACTTTTCGATATGGAGTTATCTGTTCGTGGGAAGCAGTTATCTTTGCAATGTAGGAAAGAAAGAATTCAGGTGAATAATCATAATCTTCCATCTCGGACAGTTTTTTGAGTTCGATGTAGTTGGAAAGCACATCCTCCGGGTTTGCATCCCACAATATCGAGCTGCTTTCTGCTGAAATGAGATAAGCCATAATTCCATCGGGATATTTTGAAATGTAAGATTTGTAGATGTTTTGAACATCATCAGGTAAAGGTTCGATATTTTTCAAAGCTTTTATAGTTAATGTGTCGATCAGTGCTTGGTCTATTAAAATATCTCCAAATAGTAATGAGGAAAATGAAATGATAAGGATGATAAACAAACCGAATTTTC
>CAYWJN010000095.1:0-9053 GCA_964457455.1 uncultured Candidatus Cloacimonadota bacterium | reverse complement strand
TATAACTTACACCTTGTTCCCGATTTTGATATTCTTTATATCCTAACTCGGCTAATATCCATCCCCAAAATTCTTTACTTTTATTTAAGTCTTTCACATAAATCTCAATATGATGTAATACTCCTTTCATAGTACCTCCAATTTTCCTTTACTTACATTTTACACGTTTCGTACGCCACCTAACGATAAAGTTCACTTGCGTCGTCAAGAACACTACCGCAGCGGATCTCGGAGTCAAGTGCAGCGTTTTGTTAGCTAATAACTCGTCCCATAAAGATCGATTCACTAAAATGCCACCCGACAATTCTGTTTACAGGCCAAACTTTTGAACGTTTTTCAATTGTGAAACCGAGACGTTCATAAAGCTTTAACGCTCGAGGGTTTGTATCTATGACTTGGAGCGTTACCCTCTCAAAATCTTGAGATTTAGCTAATATCATTAATTTGTCAAAAAGCTTTGTCCCTACGCCTTTTCCTCGAGCAAAATCCGCTACTGCAATTCCCTCAATATAAAGCTCTTTCGGTTTTGGTTTGTGCTGAAGTAGAGTTAACCCGGCAGCCCTGATGATGCCACCAATAATGCCGTAATGAGCTCTCAAGTCTTTGAAGTCCGGGTTTAAGAAACTCTGTTTATTTGTCTGTATTGCTAAAACTCCGAGTAATTTGCCATCTTCCACCGCCGATAGGCAACTGGTAGAGACGATGCTTGATTCTACAAAAGCAGTCGCCTTGGCTTCATTGCCAAGAATCGGCACGAATTTTTCCCCAAGAGCAGTTAAAAACAAATCAGCCGCTGAACTTACTAATTCTGGTGATAATCCTCTCTGTATGGAAACCATACCGACTCCTGTTGGTTAACGTTCGAGCTCAGCGGTGCCGCTTGTCGGTGTCCGTTGCAGTGACTTGTTAGACATAACCATTATTTAATCCGCGCAAATATATCACTCAAAAAATCAGAATCTTTTCCAATACTACTAACATCATCCAGAAGCGGAAAAGTAATGGCTTTTCTCCAAATCCACTCACCAGATTTAGATAGCAGTAATGTGTCCTCGTTCTTAAAATTTGAACGCTCGACTTTTAGTTTTCCCTTAGATAACTTTCCCTTAATTAGCTTAAATCCAAACTCAATGGTTTCATCTGCATCGTCTTTATCTCGAACTTTCCGCCATTTCGCTAAAAAGTTCAGACCTCTTAAAATATCGTATGAATAGAACCTGGGAAACTGTAAACGAAGAAAGCTAGCATCCATAATCTCACTATTCGTCCGATAGACAAGACGGTGATTGATCACATACTTTGCACCTCTATCTAAGAATTCCTCTTCTTCTTTTGACAATCCTTTTCCCGCACAGTTCAAAATAGCCTCAAATGCTGGCAAGCTTGATACGATTGAACTCTTCTTCGAATTTGTATATGCCTGCTCATCGCAGTTCAAACCACCATCTGGTAGTTGATACTTAACAAACCAAGGTCTTATCCAGGTGATCAATGAATCTATATCAGCATAACACGATCTCAAAAATTGATATGCACTGCCGAGTGCGCAATGACATACGATGTGACGATATGGATCCTTACCAATAGGAATTTCGCTCTCATAGAATGGGAAAAATTTCAAATAGTGATTATTAATGGACTCAATCATTGAATCTATTGCGATTTTGGGAATAAGGTCGGCTTTGCCGACTTCGTATAGTAGCAACATTCTCCACCAAGGAGAGTTCCACTTGGGCCAATAAGGATCAACATGAATCGAATTCACTGCCTCGTTCTTATTGAGATAAGAAATCGTTTCGTCTATATTTTCTTTAAAATTATTCATCCATTCCTCAAACTTTGTTAAACTTTGCCTAACGGGCTCAGCTCAGGTGGAAGGTGAAACTTACGCACCTGAGCTGAGCCCGACGGAGCTGACCTCTGCGTCAGCTCCATCATATATTAAACTGCTTAAATTTTCGTATTCTGCTTATTTAAGAAGAATATTACCGGATTGCGATATTTACTTTTCATTGTCCTAATCTTCGATATTAGCTTCTTATAGAAGCTGCTTCCGAAAAGAATAACATATTCTTCATTTGTCAAATATTTTTCTTGTTTAGTTCAGCGTATTTAGTACTATTTTGTTCGTCCGAATCCCCAGGAAAAAGAACGTTTAAAGACTTCTTTACCACCAACGCGAACACCATGAAACATGGTTTCTGCCATTTGTGTAGAGCCAAGTATCCGAGCTACGTCGATCATTAACTCTGCATCTGCCACTAATCTTTCAATATTTTCCTCCGGATATCCTGCCCAGTATTTTAGATCGTGCAGGAAACACGCCGGGAACAGGTTGCTCTTTTTCCAGGAATTAAACCATAACGAGCAGCCGTCGCTCTTGAATGGAATGTGTGGTGGGTCTTTCTCGATCTTTTCCCAGAGATGTAGAAGCTCGTAAAACTCACAGATTTTTTTAATGTTGGAAAAAGACACAACTTCGCCTTTTGAAGGCAATTCTATTTTGTCTGGTAATTTCATCACTTTCCTCTCTGTTAGTTTATCTTGATAAAATTTCTGAAAATCTTGAAGTTTTGTTCAATCTGTTGAGTATTTATTAATTCATTCTTAAAATATTTTTTCAGTTCAGGATTTTCTAAAAACCGCTGTCGAAAAGCGTATTCTCCGGTTTTATAATCTACTTCCGGATGAAACTGAACTCCCCAAACTGGTCGGTTTTTATATTGAAACGCCTGGATTGGACAATCATCATTTAAGGCAATTACTCTGAATTCATCTGTCAAATTGCAAACTTCATCGTAATGTGATTCATAAAAGACCGGATTTTCTATTCCTTTAAAAAGAGGGTTAGAATCCAGTTTAACTTTTTTCCAACCGAATTCAGGTTTTTCTGTTTTTCTGCAAGCTTTGTTTCCCAGAATAGCTTTTGCCAGAATTTGATGACCATAACAAATTCCCAGAATTGATTTGCGGTGTTTCAAAAAATAACGGATTATATCAAATATTTGTTTGTCATTCTCGTTATCCACTGATGCAAACTGCTCCGAACCGGTTATTAAAAGATGACTATATCGCGATAATCTGGAATCTTTTATTTCTTCATGAGGATAGCAAATTTCTGAATCATACTTTAAGTTGTTGAAAATATTTGAAAAGATGAGATCATACTTTTTTCTTTTCTCAATATTGATAATCGTGTTCAATATTAGAAGCATTTTTTTTATTCCTTCGCTTAAATTTTTCAACGATATTAGTTGAGCGTGAACCATTAAAAATATTTTTTCTTTACCATCATTTATGTAAAGGTTTTTTCGATTTGGAATATTATATTCCTTTAGCGTTTACTTTCCAGTTGTGTTATAGTTGGTTTTATTGCTATGGATTTAGTTGCGCTTCTTACTTTTACATTGTTTGATTTCTTCCAGAATATTATTATTTATGGGATTGTAGTGCCTACGGGGAAGTTATTTCCAACTTCTCGAGAAATAATAAGTTGACAGGTTTCGTACACTATTAAAATTGGATTTTGAAATTGTACAATAAGGTGGAAACGATGATTAAGAGAGAATGTGCAGTTATACTTAAGAAATTTTCAACTTTTTTCCCTGTTGTTAGTGTGACAGGTCCAAGACAATCAGGAAAAACAACTTTGGTAAAGGATGTTTTCTCTGAAAAAGAGTATGTTTCTTTGGAGCATCCTGAAGTTCGCAAACATGCAGAAAATGATCCACAGGATTTTCTCAACCAATTCCCTCATGGAGTTATTATAGATGAAGTACAGCGTGTTCCCGACCTGTTTTCTTATATTCAGATTATTGTCGATGAAAACAAAGAAATGGGTTTTTATATTCTCACGGGAAGCAATCAATTCGAATATATGCAAAACATTTCACAATCTTTAGCTGGTCGCATATCGATTATAAAATTGTTACCTTTTTCTTATCTCGAAATCTACAATAAAAGGAAAATTGATCGTAACGGGATTCTAGTAAAAGGAATGTATCCGGCAATTTTTGATAGAGATATTCCTGCAGCTAAATTTTATCCTTCCTATATTGAGACATATTTGGAAAGAGATGTTCGTCAAATCAAAAATGTCACGGATTTATCTGTTTTCCATAAGTTTCTGGAACTCTGTGCCGGAAGAACAGGACAAATTCTAAATAGAAGTTCTTTATCAAATGAATGTGGAGTTTCTCAACCAACGATCGAAAAGTGGCTCACGATTTTAGAAGCGAGTTATATCATTTATAGAATGCCTTCATATTTCAAAAATATTAAAAAAAGGATCGTAAAATCACCAAAGTTGTATTTTTTCGATACGGGTCTCGTTTGCAATTTACTTGGAATATATACTCCACAACAATTGAGAAATCATCCTTTGCGAGGAGAAATCTTCGAGACTTTTATTGTCTCGGAATTGTTGAAATATCGTTATCATAAAGGACAGCGAAGTAATTATTACTTTTATCGGGATAATCACATGAATGAGGTAGATGTAATTATCGATACAGGTTATGGTCCGGTTCCTCTTGAAATAAAATCCGGAATGACTATCAACGATTCTTTTTTCAAGGGATTGGATTTTTTCAGGAAACTGGAAAACAGGTATAAAAATTCAGGATTAATTTACGGTGGAGATAGAAATTTCAAATATATAAATCACGAGATTAGAGATTATTCTAAAGTTTATGAAATGTGTGAAGAACTGACAAAAGATGATAATTGGAAAGTTTAGGATTGTTCACTCCCTAGAACTCCGAGTATGTTCATCTTAATTCGGTGTATTTCAGTGTTCTCGGTGTTAAATAAAATTTCGCGCAATTATAAAATCGGAGTTTGAAATTGCACAAAACAATGTGAACGGTGATTATCAAAGAGATTGAAACTATGCAAAGATTATAGTAAGGAGCAAAAATGCATAATTATATCAAATCATTAGTTGAAGAATTTAAAAAAAATGCAAATCCCACCAATGCTGAACCAATGGCAAAATATATGAAAAACCTGTTTCCATACTTGGGAATAAAGACGCCGGAAAGAAGAGAAATAAGCAAAAAGTTTTTCAAGGAAAATGGGCTCCCTGAAATCTCAGATTTTGAACAAATAATCCGTGATTTGTGGGAACTTCCTGAAAGGGAATTCCAGTATTTTGCAGTTGGATTGATGGTAAAACTCAAAGAGAAAGCTGATAAAGATATTATCGATTTATATGAACACCTGATCACAACCAAATCCTGGTGGGATTCTGTGGATGGAATTGCAACCTGGCTGGTAGCAAGTTTGTTCCAGAGATTTCCAGAATTGATAAAACCATATATAGAGAAGTGGTTGAAATCAGGGAATATGTGGTTGCAGAGAACAGTAATTTTATTCCAACTGAATTATAAAGATAAAACCGATGAAATGCTTCTCGGAACAAGCATTATGAGATTAGCTGGTTCAAAGGAATTTTTCATTCGGAAAGCGATCGGTTGGGCTTTGCGGGAATATTCAAAAACCGATGCTCAAGCCGTGATCAATTTTGTGGAAAACAATGAACTCGCACCACTCAGTAAACGCGAAGCTTTGAAGTGGTTGAAAAATCAAGGGAAAATTAATTAATTTAGAATTATGAATTAAGAATGAAAGAGTTAAAACTAATATTAAATGTATAAAATGATGAAAGCTTTGATTAACAGAGAGTTAGTTCATTCCCAATCAGGGGATTAGGAACGATGATAATAAATAAAATCTTCGTGTTTCTTCGCGTTCTTCGTGGCAAAAAAATAAAATTAGCATCGAACAAAACGAAAAATGACGAATAAAAAAATGTTTATTAAATTAATTGTTTATGTGTCTTTTTGTGCATCTTCGCAGCAAAAAAATCCATCTAATCCGTGTAAATCCGTGAGCTAATAAATGAAATTTATAGCAGACTTCCACATCCATTCACATTTCTCTATCGCAACCAGCAAGCAGCTTATTCCCGAATATCTCGATTATTGGGCAAAACTGAAAGGAATAACAGTGGTCGGAACCGGAGATTTCACTCATCCGGGCTGGATAAAAGAACTGAAGGAAAAACTCGAACCCGCTGAACAAGGACTTTTCAAACTGAAAAAAAAATATATTTTACCAAACTTACCAAATTTAAAAAATTTGGGAAGTTTTGAAGGAAAACAAATCAGATTCATCCTCACTTCCGAAATCAGCAATATTTACAAAAAAAACGGGAAAGTTCGAAAAGTTCATAATGTTATCTTTGCGCCTGATTTTGAAACCGTCGAGAAAATCCAGCAGTCGCTTATCAATATCGGTGGAAACATAACTTCTGATGGACGACCGATTCTGGGATTGGATTCCAAAAACCTGCTGGAAATTTGCCTACAAGCTTCAGAAAATATCTTCTTTGTTCCCGCTCACATCTGGACTCCATGGTTTTCTGTTCTGGGAGACAAATCCGGTTTTGATTCGATCGAGGAATGTTACGAAGATTTGACGAAATATATTTATGCAGTAGAAACAGGTTTATCATCGGATCCGCCGATGAACTGGATTTGCAGCATTCTCGATAAATTCACACTCATTTCCAATTCTGATGCACATTCTCCGGAAAAACTGGGTCGAAACGCCAATCGATTCGATACAGAACTTTCCTATGATTCTATTATAAATGCTTTGAAAACCGGTAATCCGGAACAATGTCTCGGAACGATCGATCTTTTCCCGCAGGAAGGAAAGTATCATTATGATGGTCATCGCAAATGCGGAATTTTGTGGAATCCGGTTGAAACTTTGCAGCATAAAGGAATCTGTTCCAAATGCGGGAAAAAAGTGACGGTTGGCGTGATGAATCGAGTTGT
Source organism: uncultured Candidatus Cloacimonadota bacterium (assembly GCA_964457455.1). Taxonomy (GTDB): domain Bacteria; phylum Cloacimonadota; class Cloacimonadia; order Cloacimonadales; family TCS61; genus JABMPU01. The sequence continues at coordinate 2,208 of CAYWJN010000095.1, read as the reverse complement.
GCAATTGTCTGATAGAGAGGATTTCAGAGAAAGGAAAACCCGGCTTCCATTTTATTTGATTATTCCTTTAAAAGAAATTTTGTCTGAAATTCAAGGGGTTGGTCCGAATTCCAAAAAGATCGATAAAGTTTATCATTCTGTTTTGAATAAAATCGGACCGGAACTCGATATTCTTCTTAACAAACCAATCGAGGAAATCAAGAAGAATGGAAATGATATTCTCGCAGAAGCGATCAGGAGGATGCGGAATGGAGAAATTTATATCAAGGAAGGTTTTGATGGGGAATTCGGAATAATCAAAGTTTATAAAGAAGGAGAAATCCAGTCTTTTGCCGGCTCATTATTTAAAGATATTTTTGAGATAAAACCGCCACCCCAAAGGAAGCTTATTAATTTTGACCTGGAAGAATACAGGAGATTGCAAGGTGTTCAAAATGAACAACAAAAAGATAAGTTTGAAGTTGAGAAAAAAGCAAAATTTCAAACTCAGGATTTACCAGAACATCTGAATCCTGAACAGAAAAAAGCAGTCGAGCATTTTTCTACTCCGGCTTTGATCATTGCCGGACCGGGAACAGGGAAGACCCGCGTGATAGCAGTTCGGATTGCAAACCTGGTCAGAAATGAAAAAGTTAATCCCGGAAATATTCTGGCTGTCACTTTCACGAATAAAGCGGCAAATGAGATGAAAGAGCGTCTGGAACTTTTTCTCGAAAAAGAAATTGTTTCCCAATTGCATGTTTGCACTTTCCATGCTTTTGGATATAAAATCATCTTGGAATATCTTGCTGAAACCGGTCGCAGAAAGAATTTCACGATTATCGATGAAGATTATAGAAGAATAATTCTTCAACAAATTGGATGTGATAAAAAGCAATTAAAGAAAATTTCAGAATCGATAACAGAAAATAAACAGAATTTGAAAACAGCGGAAGAAATAAGCGAGAATTCTGAAATCTTCAAGAAATACGAAGAAATATTAAAGGAACAAAATCTTTTTGATCTGGATGATTTGATCTATCTTCCAGTTCTGCTTTTCAAGAAATGTCCTGAAATTCAAACTCATTACAGGAAAAAGTTTCAGTGGATTATGGTAGATGAATTTCAGGATGTAAATTTCGCTCAATATCAATTGATACGGAAATTGATGCCGGAAAATGATTCCAATCTTTGCGTTATCGGTGATCCGAACCAGTCAATTTACGGTTTTCGCGGTGCTGATGTGAAATTCATCCAAAGCTTCACCAATGATTATCCAAAGGCAAAAATTTATAAGCTGAGAAAAAGCTATCGCTGTCCTGAAAATGTTCTCAAAGCTTCTGATAATGTGATTCAGAGAAATTCTGAAAAGAGATTTTTGGCTGGAATTCAATCTGATCTGAAGATAAAAATTTCGGAAAACAGTTCAGATAAAAGCGAAGCAGAATTCGTTGCCAGAACAATTGAAAGAATGATAGGCGGATTGCGTTTCTTTTCGATGGACAGCCGGATCACGGAAGGTAATGAAGAAGTAGAAATTAAGAGTCTTTCCGATTTTGTGGTTCTCTGTAGGATAAAAAGCCAGATGAAAGTTCTGGAAAAAGCATTCAAAGATCACAGCATTCCGTATCAAAAAATTGGAACAGAAACATTATTCAACAAAGAACCGGTTAAATCAATTATTGAAATTATCAGCTTTTTGAGAAACCCTGAACAGACTTTTTTGAAAGAAAAATTATCCAAAAAATTAAAGATCAGCGATTTTGAGATTTTGAAGACCAAATTTTCTGTTGAATCCGTAAAATATATTATCCAATTTATTATTGAGAAATGTTTTCCAAAAGAAAGTGATAAAGAAGAAATTAAGGAATTGATCGCTTTCTCTGAAAATTACGGAAGCAATGTAAAAGAGTTCCTGAAAAGTATTTCTCTTGGAACTGAGATCGACACCTTCCAACCTGAACTTGAAAAAGTAACATTGATGACGCTTCACGCAGCCAAAGGTCTGGAATTTCAATGTGTTTTTATTGTCGGTTGCGAGGATGGTTTACTTCCATATTCTTTGTTTGATGTTTCGGATATTGAGGAAGAGAAACGCCTGCTTTATGTAGGAATGACCAGAGCAAAGAAATACCTCTATCTCGCTCATGCACGAAATAGATTTGTTATGGGAAAAACATACAAACTTGAAAGAAGTCCTTTTATAAACAGAATTGAAAAGGAATTGAT
>CAYWJN010000094.1:0-9162 GCA_964457455.1 uncultured Candidatus Cloacimonadota bacterium | reverse complement strand
TTCTGCATTTTTCTCCCGGCAACATAAACAATTAGTCCTAAAGGCAAAGCAGAACCTTCTTCAACTTCATCTATTTCTTTACCGATAACTTCTATTTTTCCGTTTTCAACCTCATCCATATTTTTCATTTCTACAAATTCAAATGCTTTGGAATATTTCCCTCCAAATTCTAAAGCTACACCTTCTTTTCTTACCCTTTCACCTTCAAAGGCAGAGCTGTATCTTACCGGAATTGGAACTTCAGTTATTTTTACTTTAATGTTTCGCACCTCAAGACATTTTTCCACTAATTTATTCAAGTCCAGTTCAAAGGTCAGCAGTTTCTGTTCAAATCCCTGCTCATCTTTAACTGATATTTCCGGAACTTCAAAATTACAAATTATTGGGAATCCCATAGCGATTGCTCCTACAGCAGTCGCTACTTTTTTGGCATCAACTCCTCCTAAAACCAAAGCAAAAGCTGGAATTCGTTCTGCACAATATTTCAGACATTTTTCCTTCTGTCCACCTTCTAATCCACCGTAAGTTAAAGCTGCTCTAATTGCCCAGTTCAATCCTAAAACAACAGATTCGGTATCATTTCCAAGATGGACAATATAAGTATCAAGCGTCATCTCCACATTTTGATTGGAAAGCTGCTCAAACATTGTTTTGCCTTCATAGTCAGCCGCTAGAACAGATAAGATATTTTTCTCCTGAAGAGAGCGAATGATCTCAACCGCTGTTAATTCATTTCTGGCAGCGCCGATAATGACTGCGATTCCGGAAATATCTCCGCTTACAAGCTGAACCCCGAGGGACCTTAAAACATTATCCGGAATAAAGTTTATCTGCTCTCCAGCAGAAGATTCCACTGCTAATTGCAGCTCTTGTAATAAAATTGTATCGATCCCTAAATCCAGAGTTTTAGTTAGATCAATGTCTGCAGAAATGATATTTGAATTCCTTTTCTCTATTTCATCTATTAGATTTTCAGCATCAGAAAAAGATTGGATTTTTTTTCCGGTAAAAGCAAAATATAGAGGTAAATTATAAGCAGTTTCGTGAAATCCAATTTTGGTTTCTGGAGGAATTTTATTTTCATATTTGGAGATGACAGTTTTTGTGTTGTTTAATTGCTCCTGATAACCTTGAATAGCCAATTTAATTATTTGTTCAGCCATTTTTTACTTCCTTTATGTTTTAAATAGATTTATTTCATCGAGAATATTTTTTAAGTCAAGAAAAGCTTTTGAATTATCTGGTAATTCCAACAATGAATCCTGGTTGAGTTCATATTTCAAAACATTTTCGTCATTATGGATTAATCCAAGATATTTCAGGTTTTCATTTTCTGTCTGCTGAATCAGATTTTTAAAGTTATCTATACATTTATCTTCAATTACATTATTTATTAAGAGAAAATTTTCTTCGGTTTGAATTTCAAGTTCCTTCATTAATTCTACTTGCTTTGCTCCGGTCAAAATTCCCTTGCGAGACAAATCTGAAACGATAAAGCCAACACTGATTTCACCTAGAGTCTTCCTGCTAAGATGCTCCAAGCCGGCTTCGCAATCCACAATAATAAGTTTGTAATTTCTTTTGAGTTTTTCAATCATAGTTTTAATAATGTTATTAATGTAACAATAGCATCCGGGACCATCAGTTCTACCCATCACAACCAGATCAAATCCTCTGGATTCAATAATGGCATTGTTCAAAGCATATTCACAATAATCGTATTTAGAAAAAGATGCGCTTATTTCGTCGTTTTTATTGAGCAATTCCTGTCGAATACTGCCAATTGTTTTATCTGCTTTTAAGTTTAAAAGTTCTGGCAGACAACTATTGGGATCAGCATCTATAATCAGGATTGGTTTGATGTTTTTCTTAAGAACATATTTCAGGAAAAGAGCAGTGAGAGTTGATTTCCCGGTACCACCTTTGCCTATAAATCCGATTAGTTTCGGCATTAAAATAATCCTTTTTTATACAACTCCGAAACGTTTTTCAGCAGTTCGATAACCCTATCAGCAGCTTTTTCGGATAACGAACCGGTGCCGCAAGCCGGAGTAATGATTGTTTTATTGAGAATGTTGTTTTTATCAACACCTGTTGTAGCTAATTCATCTTGTTTTATTAACAGTTTTTCATACAAACTTTCAGGAGTTTCGGATAAGATTTTGTCTTCTGAAGTTGGAATAATCCCCCAGGCAAGATATTTATCATTTCTCAGAAAGTCATTAACTTTTTCAGGATATAACATCAAACTATCCGAATAAAGATAAGCATCAAAATTTATGATATCAATATTTGTGTCCATTAAGATAGACCAATCTGTACTGCCGCAACAATGCACACCTGTAATAACATCATGCTCATGCAATTTATCGATTACTTCATTCAGCATAGTTATGATTTGTTCTCGTGTGATATTTACATAAGCAGAACCAAAAGAAACAAGATACGGCTCATCAATGAAAATTACAACTTGCTCAGCAATTTCTTGTAAGAATTTTGCCTGCCAGACAGCTTTGCAAACACAGGTTTTAACGATTGCATCTGCAATTTGTTCGTGATAAAGAATCAATCTTTTGTTTTCATCTGTAAGGGTTAATCCCAAGCTGACAGGTCCAAGTGTTTGTCCTTTTACAATCGATAATTTACCTTTTGCCAGCACTTTTCTTTTGATATCGTATAATCCTTTTGCATACGTTTCAGAAATCTTGAAATATTCATAATTTTCAGTCAGATAATTTTCATAAACCTGCTGAATTGGCTGTAAAATATTTTTAGAAGTATCGAAATAAATTTTCTCATTTTCAAGATCGATTTTAATACAGGGCAATCCTTCACAATATTGGACATACATATTTTCGTAGAAACTTGTTTTTGGCAATTGAGGCCAGGCTGGTAAATCCTTAAAATTCCCTAAAATCGAATCTACAGCTTTATCAACATTTTTGTATGACCAACTGCCAACAGCTGTGAAAGTTCCTGTTTTTATCATCATCCTCTCTTATCAAATCAATTCAGTTTTTGAAATTATATTTGGCAAATTTATTAATATTGCAGGTCGTGTAAAGGAATTTGTTTGAAAAATACAGTTATAAAAAAATGAGGATTCCGATTTCTCATTTTCTTTTGGCTTTAAGAAATTCCATCTTACTGAAGAACTTTAATCATTTTAGTCGAAATCGCATATTACAAAGAAAAAATCGCAATAAAAATAATAAAATTTACTAGTATTTTTTACCCTATATGGTTAAAATTTCCTAGGAATTTTTGATAAAGTAGAAATTAATAATACAATTAAGAATTATAGAAATGATATAATAAAGTGAAATAAAAGATGATAATTCGTTCTCACCCCAAGCTTTGTTTCGGAGCAAGTCCGAACATATTTAAAAAATTTGTTGCCAAAATGCACACAATGTAGGATATTTGTTCCATGAAATTATTTAATTGGAATAATGATAAAAATATCTGGCTTAAACAAAACCGGGGAGTTTGTTTTGAGGATGTTTTATACTATTTAGAAAATGATTGTCTTTTAGATGATTTGGAACATCCGGATCAGGCTAAATATCCTGATCAAAGAATAATGGTAATTAATATTGAAGGTTATGCTTGTTTAGTTCCGTATATAGAAACTGAAAATGAGATATTCTTAAAAACAATAATTCCAAGTAGAAAAGCTACAAAGCAGTATTTGGAGGTAATAAAATGACTGTTAAAATTAATAAAGAAGAACAAGATTTTTTAAAATCCTTTGAACGGGGAGAATGGAAATCTGTAAATAATTTAGAAAACCGAAAATCTGATTTGAAAAATTATGCCCGGACAACAATGCGAAAAGATAAAAGAGTGAACATTAGAATTTCCGAAAGAGACCTTAAAGAATTGCAAAGAAAAGCTGTTCATGAGGGATTGCCATATCAAACATTCATTTCCAGTATTCTTCACAAATTCGTTAATGGAAATCTTGGTTATCATAAATAGTGAGAGTTGAGAATTATTGATAAATAAAATTTGAAGATCCTGTTCGCGTTCCCTTCGTGTTTCCTTCGTGCCCTTTGTGGCTAAATAATTTTTATTGACACTCAATCTTCGTAACACTTTCCTGCCATTCGTAACACGAAGGAGTTTTTATGTCCGAGTTGATAAGGTTTGGTGTTTCGCTGGAAAAAGAGCTTCTGCAGAAGTTCGATAAACACATCAAAAAAGAGAATTACACCAATCGTTCCAATGCCATTGCAGACCTGATAAGGGATAAACTCATCAAGCAGGAATGGGCGGAAGATAAAGAAGTTGCTGGTGCTATCATCATGGTTTTCGACCATCACCAGCGTGACCTGGTAAATAATCTCACCAACATCCAGCACGATTATCATAAATATATTATTTCTTCCCAGCATATTCACCTGGATCATGATAATTGTTTTGAGATAGTGGTGGTAAAAGGTGAACCGAATGAGTTAAAAGAGCTGGTAAATAAATTGAAATCTGCCAAAGGTGTGAAGCATGCATCGCTCAGTTTGGCAACCACAGGTAAAGAGGTGTAATTATGGATAATGAAATCACTCTTTTGGCGATCACAGCCGCATCGATCGGCTTTTTTCACACGTTGTTCGGACCGGATCATTACCTGCCGTTCATCATGATGTCTAAGGCAAGGAACTGGTCAACTCCCAGAACTATGCTGATAACTTTTTTATGTGGACTGGGGCATGTAGGCAGCTCGGTAATTCTGGGAATAATTGGAGTTTCGATAGGAATTGCCATAACCAAGATCGAGTTTTTTGAATCCTTCCGGGGCAATCTGGCAGCCTGGGCTTTCATTGCCTTCGGGCTGGTCTATTTTATCTGGGGTTTGCGAAAAGCGATCCGCAATAAACCGCATATACATTTGCATATTCACGAGGACAGTACATCGCACGAACATGAACATGCTCACATCAAAGACCATTCTCATGTGCACGAAAGCAAAGGTAAAACAATCACACCCTGGATACTTTTCACGATCTTTGTACTCGGACCCTGTGAACCGTTAATTCCTATTTTAATGTATCCGGCAGCAAAAAATAATGTTGGTGGTTTGATATTGGTCACATCGATCTTTGCAGCAGTAACTATTGCTACAATGATGGTTGTGGTTTATGTCACTTCTACCGGAATCAAATTGATTCCCATGAAAAAAATGGAAAAGTATTCCCATGCAATTGCTGGCGCAATAATTTTGTTCAGCGGATTGGGCATACAGTTTTTAGGACTGTAACTCAAAGCTCCCGTTCTGAGAATGTGAAATTTGAAATTAAAAAATGAAAAATGGAGAAAACATGGATACAAAAGAAATTAAAGTGATGAAGAAAATCCTGAATATCAACGACAGGATCGCAGATGAATTGCGACAGAATCTAGAACAAAAAGGAATTCTTTACATCAACCTGATGAGTTCTCCCGGTTCGGGAAAAACCACTCTCCTGGAAAAAACCGCAGAGAAATTTGGGAAAAATATCTTCGTTATCGAAGGTGATATTCAAACTACTCTCGATGCGGAAAGAGTAGCAACAGCAGGAATTCGAAGCTATCAGATAAATACAGGTCCTTTTGGTGGAGACTGTCATCTGGAATCCGGCTGGATAAAATCTGCCATAGAAGAGATCGACCTTGAAGGGATTGATATCCTATTCGTGGAAAATATCGGTAACCTGGTATGTCCGGCAGAATTTGATGTGGGAGCTCATATCAATGCAGTGGTTCTCAGCGTTACGGAAGGTGAAGATAAACCGCTCAAATATCCTCTTGCTTTCAGGAATTCACAGCTTTGCATTATTTCCAAAACTGACCTTCTTCCTCACCTTGATATCAGCATTGAAAAGATCAAAGAACACATTAAAAATGTAAATCCGCAAATGGATGTTATAGAACTTTCTGCTAAAACAGGCGAAGGGTTTACAGGTTGGGTTGAGTATTTGAAGAAGAATAAAAAATAGGCTGCTCCATTTAGAATAAAAAAAATTGTACCCACCTTTTAAATTGAAGGTGGTTTTTTAAATTTATCTTGTTAGAAATTTTATAAATATTTCTTTTGATTTGAAATAAATATTGTGTCTGGAGTTAAGCATGTTGCGGAATAAATACGAAAATTTTGGTAGATTTCTGGAAGACTTCAAAGTTGGTAATCTTTATAAACACAGGGATAAAAAAACTATCACTGAAAAAGATAATTACCTGTTTTGCCAGATAACAAAGAATCATCACCCCTTGCATCTTGATAACGAATATGCAGAATCAACGATCTACAAAAAAATAGTAGTAGCTGGCACCTTTGTTGCAAGTATTGCAGTAGGTTTGAGTGTGCCCGATATCAGTGGAAAGGCAATTGCTAACCTTGATTATGAAAAAATTATACATGATGCTCCTGTTTTTATTGGAGATTCACTTCATGCAGAAACCGAAATACTGGAAGTAAAGGAATCAAAAACTAAACCGGATAGAGGGATAGTTTTCGTAGAAACAAGAGCTTATAATCAAAATAATCAAAAAGTACTTACATTAAAAAGACATATATTGATCCCCAAAAGGTAGGATAATGAGACGATGTAATTTAATCTTGCGCAGTATGATGTTCGTTCCCGGTAATAATGAAAAACTCCTTAGAAGTGCTTCCCGAACCAATGCAGATGCCCTTATTCTTGACCTGGAGGATTCTGTCATCGACGATTCAAAACAGGAAGCAAGAGATACAATCAAAAAAATGCTGCTGAGTGGTATCTTTGAAAAATTCCGCATCTTTATCCGTTTAAATGACAGAGACAGTGGATTCCTGGAAAAGGATGTTTCCGATCTAATGTTAGAAGGAGTGACAGGTTTTGTTTTCCCGAAATCTTTTGGGAAAGATGATATAATTTTCTTTGAAAATCTGCTGAAACAAAATGAAATAGAAAAAGGATTCTCGAAAGGCAAATTTAAGATCATTCTCCTCATCGAAACCGCTTCAGCTGTTCTTCATGCAGAAGATATCTGCAGAGTATCCAAAAGGATAATCGCAGTTGCTTATGGCAGTGAAGATTTCTGCGCAGATATACAGGGAATCCACGATAAAGAAGGAAAAAGTCTGCTTGTACCCCGCGCTCTCACTGTAATGGCTGCCAGAGCAGTTGGTGTCATCCCGATCGATACACTTCACGTAAATGTTCACGATCTTGAAGACCTTGAAGATAATCTGAAACTTGCCCGGATTCTGGGTTTCGAAGGAATGCTGCTGCTGCATCCAAAAGAGATAGAACTTGCTCACAAATATTTTTCTCCCTTTCAAAAAGAGGTAGAGGAAGCCAGAGAAATGCTCCGTTTAACTGAAGAAGCAAGGAAAAAAAATACACGTGTAGCAATAATGAATGGAACTTTCATCGGTCCTCCCATGGTGCGCATTGCAAAGAAGATAATTGAGCGGGATAAACAAATAAAAGAATGGGAAAAGAGATGAGAGTTAATGGATTCCCGATTGGATCAGGAATGACAGGGAAACTAACAGGTGTTTAATTGGAAAAATCGATTTTTCAGATTCCTTTTAAAGTTCTAAAAAGATATAGATTTTACAAAAGAAGCCAATTCTGGACAAAAGCTCAAATTGAACAGTACCAGGATAAACAATTAACTAAACTCGTCCGGCATGCAGGTCAACATGTTCCCTATTATCGCAATCTGTTCGAAAGTATTGGATTTGATACAAGTACTTTTCGAGGACGAATAGATATGCATAAGATTCCAATTTTAAATAAGGAAATTGTTCGAACTTGTCAGAAAGAACTTATCGCTGATAATGCCGGAAAGTTCGGGATAACCTGGGACTCTACCAGTGGTTCAACAGGAACACCTCTGCATTTTGTTCTGGATGATGCAGTCCAGGCAAATAAAATTGCAGCACTCCTGCGAAGTTACAGCTGGGCAGGTTACAAACTAGGGAAGAAGACGTTCAGTCTGCAAAGTTATTACTTCCAAGAACACGATTACAAATTCAATAGATTCTACAATGTTCTCCGTTTTGATTCCAACAAATTGAAAAAAGAATCTGCTCTGAAGGTAATCAAAGAAATTAATCGGACAAAGTCCAAATTTTTTATGGGATTTCCCTCTGATATTCTTATTCTTAGTCGCTTTGCAAAGGAAAAAGGAATTTCTATTCACTCACCTCAATCCATCGTAACTTACGGCGAGACCCTCTCCAAAAAGAAACGAGAATTTATAGAAAAAGCATACAGGTGCAAAGTCTTCGATTTCTTTTCCCTGCACGAATGCGCCGCCATGATATCTGAATGCAAACTTGGGAATCTGCACCTCATCGAGGATTTTGCTTATCATGAGATATTGGAAGAATATGGAGTCAGAAGGCTGGTCGGAACAAGCTTCTACAATTATTCTATGCCTTTGATCCGCTATGAAACAAAAGATAATATTTCACTTTCTGAAAATCAGGAAACTTGTTCCTGTGGAAGACATTTTCGAATTGTAAAAGAGATTATCGGAAAACAATGCGATTATATCGAAACCCCGGATGGCAGATTTTTGGGGTCTGTTATGTCACATTCAATAGATAATGCCAGAGGTGTTGTCTGTTCACAATGCATACAAAATGCGATGGATCAGATAGATATCAATTTAGTTGTTGATAAAACATATAATGAGGATTCACAGATTGCGTTAGAAAATGGATTACGAAAAAGATTGGGAAATGAGATAAAACTCATCTTCAAGATTGTAACACAACTTGAAAAAAGCAGAAGTGGAAAAACGCCTTTCATTATTTCTAAAATCGGAAATGAATATATCTAGTTTATTAAGACTCAAAAGTAACTTCAAGACGAGATAAATAATAAGATAAATTTTGAAAATAATCATTCTCATAAGTTTTATTACAAATGACGTAATCCTAAAATAGTCCAGACAATTCTTGGTTAATATTGGGAAATATTTACTTTGACAGATAAGAAATATTTCCAAACATGGAATACAATATCCCTCTGTGCCAAGATGACACTGGACATTTTTTGTCACTAATTTAGTGTAGAAAAAGGAAGGTGAAAAAATGAGAGTGCCAAGAAAAGCTGATATAGTCAATTTGGTAGTCGGACTGGTTTGAGACGATAGTAAAACAACATATTGAAGGTGTCTGTGAAATAG
>CAYWJN010000093.1:7541-9335 GCA_964457455.1 uncultured Candidatus Cloacimonadota bacterium | reverse complement strand
AAAAATATATAAAACATCACCTTCTTTTATCACAGATGTATATTCTCCATAATCTAAATTTTCCAAATATTCTTTGAACATTTCAGGATATTCTTCTTTGGTGAATTCTCCTATTATTCCCTCGTTTGCAGCAGATGAATCATCTTCGGAATATTCTTTTGTCAGGTTGGCAAAATCTTCACCATTATTTAGTTTTTCCAGGATATTATTCATCAGATTTTCCGCTGAAAATATATCATCTTCATCAATCTCAATTTTCTTAAGAATATGACGCACCCTGATTTCATCACCTTCTTTTTCTTCTAATTTTATTATATGAAATCCAAAGCTGGTTTCCACAACTTCGCTTATTTCTCCCAATTGCATAGCAAAAGCTGCTTCTTCAAATGGTTTCACCATCATACCTCTGCCAAAGAAACCCAGATCTCCGCCAGAATTTGCTGATGCACAATCACTCTCTGTTTTGGCAAGTTCAGTAAAATCCTCTCCATCATCCAACCTGTTCTTTATTTTATTAATTTCGATCAAAGCCTTCTCTTTTGTTTCTTCACTTGGTTTGATGGTTATCATTATCATACCGATTTGATCCATTGCCGGTCGGACTGGAATTTCATCGCTGTGCTGAACGTAATAATCTTCAATTTCACCTTCGGTAATATGAATTTTCTGCTTTATTTCCGATTGAATTATTTTTTCTTTTAGACGTTGCTCTATTATCATCTGAACGTAATAATCTTTTAGGTCAAGAACAGATAATTCTTGTTTTTTCAGTTCTTTTTTGAATTCCAATTCTGATGGGAACTGTGCTGAAATTCTTTTTATCTCTTTATCTGCAAGATTTCGTGCTTCATATTCATCAACTTCATATTCCTCTTGTTTTGCCTTTTGAATAATAATTTTCGACTCAATCATTTGATTAAGAATATCATATTCGCTAATATCTTGCGTAAGAATTCCAGCAGTTTCAAGTTGCTGAATTCGCATATCCAGATCGCTTCGTAAAATTATTTCTCTTCCAACTTTTGCTACGATTTTATCCACAACTTCAGCACAAAGAAATTTAATACAACCCATAAAAATCAGTATCAAAAAAACTCTTTTCATCTCTTCTCCATTTTACTCTTTTATATATTCATAATTTATAATTATATTCGCATTTGTTTTTAAATCTTCAACTAAATTTTCGAAATTTTCTTCCTTCTTATTTTGAATAACAATTTCTCTGATTTCTTCTTTAACTTCAGAAAAATTCTTTTCCACTGCCATCAATCGAGTTTGAGTAAAGCGAACAATATGAAAGGCATTACCAATTTGAACAGTTTTATATCTGCCTTTCTTTAAATAAATTATCGTATTCCAGATAACCTCTCTCACATCTTTTTTGGATATAAATCCTACAAAACCACCGGTTTTTCCAATATTTTCTTCGGAATACTTTTCTGCAGCTTCATCAAAAGAAGTATTCTTTATTTCTTCCCTGATCATATCAAGTTCAGATTCATCTGTTATAAGAATTCTCTGTAATTTATATTCTTTAGATTTTTTCAGAAATTTACTTTTATGAAGTTTATAATAATTAAAAAGCTCCTCTTCAGAAACAGTTATATCGGAAAATCTTTGAGCAATCAGAGCATTGGATTTGATATTCATTTCAGCAGATTTTATATTAGTTTTGATTTCAACTGTTTCCGATATCTTTAATTTATCTGATTCCTGAGATAGTAAAGTCAATTGAATCCAATCCTGAATATATTCCTGCTTTTCTTCAATCTTCATATTTTTCCACACATCTTC
>CAYWJN010000093.1:0-7441 GCA_964457455.1 uncultured Candidatus Cloacimonadota bacterium | reverse complement strand
AATACCATTATTTTCATATTCACCTGAAGTGATTCCCTGAACTATTTTTGTAATATCAATCACAAATAATGTGTCAGAAGAACTTCCCGATGAATTAATTGAACCATAGATATATTCATAATCTTCATCATACGCAAAAGGAACTTGCGAATACCCGCTGATTACAAGATATGGAAACAAAGTAAAACTCGTTTCCAAAGGATAGGTTAATTCTGTAGAATCTTTGACGCATAAAATAAGCTCAGCTTTGTTTATAGTCATCATCGTGTAATAATCATAATTATCCTCGATTCGGGAGCTATCAGCATTTATAAAAACAGAATCCGAAATATCAAAATTCATATACATTTTTATTGGTTGAATATTGGAAATAATCAATTCATTTTCAAAAGTTAAAAAGTCTTCGTTTGTCCCATCTTTTTTCAGATACATAAATGTATCGTAAGTTGCAGTATTAGAATATATTATTGTATCAGCATCCGCATCAATATAATCAAAACTAAGTAAAGGTTCTGTTCCGGACTCTCTTGATTTAATTTCAATAAAACGATTTTCATCATCCGAACTGCCGGAATAAAGAATTAAGCCATAATCATAAATCAGGGAATCGATCACAAAATATGACCTGCTTACTTCTGAATAAAATTTTTCAATTGGAATTTCGATATTTAGACTGTCGCTTTGTTCTACATCAAACGTAAAATCCAGGCTTTCAAAGAATTCATCTTCCCAATCTGTGGAATCTGTAGCAGATTCCCATGTAACATAAGATTCTACCCATTCCTGTTTAAGTTTTCCAAACTCTAAACTTTCAAAGTTCAATGAATTTTCCAACCATAATGTTAGAGTTATATTTTCCGAATCAAATTGATAAACTGTATCCGGCAAACTTGTAAATCTTATTAAACTTTTTGCTTCATTATTTTCATAAGTTCCTACAACCAATTTTGAATTACCAATATAATTTCTGCAGCTATCTTCAAAACTATAAAAATTTCCAAAATAGGTTGTATCTGAAATTATCATTTCAATGGGTTCATTATTTACATTTGGTACTCCAACTGTATTTTTCTTCTGAGTACATCCCATAATTATCAAAATAAATATCAGGATAAATATTATTGCCTTTGAAACTCTATACATTAAATCTCCTTATTTATATATTTAAGAAATTAGTAGTCTTAGTAGGTGTTGTGAATATGAGGATAAACTCAAAACTTTGTTCATATTTCATTATTTCCAATTAAATTAATCATTTCTAATTTTAGTTGATAACTCGTTTATAAATTTTTATAAGTTCCGAATTATTCACAAAAATAATTTTCCTTTTTCTCGAATTTCATTTATCTACATTTATTAACATAATATCATGTGTATATGTGAGCAACTATCTTTTTATTTCTTTAATTAATTTTTCAATTTGAATTCTAAGTCCATTGTCTTTTTTAAATTTTTCTTCGATTGTTTTTTTGGCGTACAAAACTGTTGTATGATCTTTTCTTTTGTAATACTGAGCTATTTCTTTGAGGGATAATTGTGTAATCAACAGGTTGGAAAGGTACATTGCAATCTGACGTGGGAAGGAAATATTACTTTTGCGTGTTTTATCAAAAATCATCGCTGGAGTTATGTTATAAGCTTCACAAACCTTTTGCATAATTTTTTCCAGGTTTACATCTCTGATCTTATCTGAAATCATATCTATCAGTATTTCACTGGCAATATCAACTGTGATATTTTCAGTTTCGATATTATTGTAGGATGCAAACGCTAAAATTCGTATTAAGGAACCTTCCAAGGCTCGCACATTACTATAAATATGTTCTGCAATAAAATCCATTACATCATCACTTAAACTGATTTCTTCCGCTTCTGCTTTTTTCTTCAGGATGGCAACTCTCGTTTCAAAATCAGGGCTTTTCAAATCTGCCAGAAGTCCCCATTCAAACCTGGTTACAAGTCTTTTTTCCAAATCTGGAATATCTTTTGGAGGACGATCGCTGGTCAGGACAATTTGTTTTTTCTTCTCGTAAAGAGCATTAAAAGTATGAAAAAATTCTTCCTGAGTTCCCTCTTTTTTGGATAAAAAATGAATATCATCTATCAGGAGCACATCAAAATTTCTGAATTTATTCCGGAAAGCAGGCATCGAATTATTACGGATTCCATTAATCATCTCGTTTGTAAATTCTTCGGTTGAGATATAAAAAACATTTTTACTTACTAATTCCTGTCTTACAAAGTTCCCAATTGCCTGCATCAAATGAGTTTTACCCATACCGGATTCACCATAAATAAAGAGAGGATTATAAGTGTTTCCGGGAGATTCTGCAACTGCCATTGAAGCTGAATGAGCGAATTTATTATTTGCTCCGATCACAAATTCTTCAAAACTATATTTTGGATTCAGCATTGTTTGAAAGTTGGTTAGCACTTTTGAAAAAGAATGTGTTAAATCATCTTTTCTTGTTATTTTAGGATGGAACACAGTAAATTTTGTGAAGTATTTTTTATTGAATAAATTGAAGCAAATTTCAGATACTAAACCACTATAATTTTTGTTCAGGTAATCTGCAATAAATTTTGTAGGCACTTTTACTGTAAGTTGATTTTCAGATTGTTCAACAAGCGAAGTTTCTTTGAACCAGGTATTAAATCCTTGCTCGCTGATATTATTTTGCAGTGTATCTAAAACCTTATTCCAAATACTTTCAAAATCATTCATGCTCAATTCCTTAATTGGCTATTTAGCAATAAATAAGACAACTTATTCACATTCATCCAACTTATCAACTTAGCGCTATAATCTATTTAAAAATAAATAGTTGTGAATATTTAAAATATATTAACAACACACTTATCCACACAAATCTCGAATAATGTGAATAAACCAAGCTTTTACCTAAAAAGCATAGACAAAATGTTATGGAAATTATATTTGTCAAGAGTAGAAAAATAAGAAAAAAAATGGTATAATCTATATTTACAAGTAGTATTTATCTATCATTTATAAGATTATGAATTTAGATGATAAATAGAGAAAAAAGTAAATTTTATTTTAACTTATTGATAATAATATAGTTAAGGTTTTTTTTACTAATCTCGTTTTGAAAGCAAAAGATTTGACAATAAAAAGCAAAAAAAAGCTTATGTAACACTTAAATTCTATAGTGTTTGAGGAAGAAATGAAATTTGAAAAAGAGATGAAATTAATTCGAAAAGGTGTGGAAGAGATTATCACAGAAGATGAATTGATAGAAAAATTTAAAAATTCAGATGAAACAGGAAAACCACTCAGGATTAAATACGGAATAGATCCAACCGGATTCGATGTTCATATTGGACACCTGGTTCCGATCAGGAAAATGCGTGATTTCCAGGATATTGGACATACTGGTGTAATAATTATTGGAGACTTTACAGCACAAATTGGTGATCCATCAGGGAAAGATGAAACCCGTCCACATCTTACCGCTGAGCAGGTGAAAAAGAATGCGGAAAAATATATGGAACAGCTTTATACGGTTTTGGACAAAAACAAAACTGAAGTACGCTGGCAAACTGAATGGTTCGGAAATATGAGCATGAAAGATGTAATTAAGCTTATGGGAAAGTTTACTCTTGCCCAATTCATGGCTCACGATACATTTCGCAAAAGGTTTGATAACGGGCTTCCTCTGGGAATGCACGAGCTTATGTATCCAATCCTGCAAAGTTACGATTCTGTGGCTATCGAAGCTGACGTGGAACTTGGTGCTACTGAACAGAAATTCAATATTCTTGCCGGGAGGGATATGCAGCGATACTTTGGTCAGCCCGAACAGGTTGCAGTGCTCTCACCCATCCTGATGGGAACCGACGGCAAAGAAAAAATGAGCAAATCTTTGAATAATTATATTGCAGTGTTTGATACTCCCAAAGATAAATACGGCAAAACCATGTCAATTCCAGATAATTTGATCGTCAATTATTTCAATTATGCAACCAAGTTTACTCCCGAAGAAATTGAGAAAATAATTATCCAACTTAATAATAATGAAGTAAATCCTAAAAAAATCAAACAGAGATTGGCACGCGAGATAGTTACACTTTATCATGGTGAGAAAGCTGCAATGGAAGCAGAGAAAGAATTTAATCTTATTTTCAGCAAGAAAGAAATACCGGATGAAATGCCGGAATTTGAGCTGAAAGAGAAAATGAAAATAATTGATATTCTGGTCATGAGTAAAACCTGCGCATCAGGTGGTGAAGCTCGCAGAATGATTAAACAGAATGCGGTAAGTTTTGATGGAAAGAAAGTAACTGATATTTTTGCAGAAATATTTCAGGAAGGTGTTTTAAAAGTTGGAAAAAGACGTTTTCTGAAAGTGGTGAAATAGAGGAAAAATGAACTTTATAACTCAAATAATAATCCAATTGCCAATATTGTTAATTGCGCTGACCGTGCATGAATTCAGTCATGGATATGTAGCTTACATGCTGGGTGATGATACAGCAAAAAGAGCAGGGAGACTTACATTGAACCCGATTTCTCACATCGATCCTTTTGGGTTGATAATGTTGTTCATTGCTCGCATAGGCTGGGCAAAACCTGTTCCCATAAATCCTTATAATTTCAGAAATTATAAGAAGGATACGGCTCTCACTGCTGCTGCCGGACCTGCTGCAAATTTCATCCTTGCAATATTGCTTTCAATTATTTTTAATCTTATTAAAAAAATGAATCCTGATATTATGTATCATGCCAGCAGTTTAACTCAATTCTGGTTGAGTATGCTGCTTTATGCTATCCTCATAAACCTGGCTCTTGGTCTGTTCAACCTGATTCCGATTCCTCCGATGGATGGTTCAAAAATCTTGGGTGGCTTTCTGAGTGATGAAGCATATTACAGGTACACTGCCCGGGAGCGACAAGGTGCTCAATTGCTGATGATTATCCTGGCAATTTCTTTTGTGTTCAGGCTGAATATCATCGGAACAATCATAATGCCGCCGCTTAATTTTTTTCTGAAATTATTAACAGGCATAACATTATAGAAATTTATATATATCTCGTTCCTAACGTCCTCTTCGGGAACGAGATAATTGGAGATAATTATGAATTTAGAAAATATCAAAAAAATAATCGAAGAAAACCAGATTAAAACAGTTGATCTGAAGTATTCTGACCTTATCGGAAATTGGTATCATATTTCTTTTCCTGTTCGCAGGTTGGATTATGTTTTAGAAAATGGAATTCCCTTTGATGGTTCCAGTATTCCAGGCATGAAATCAGTTGAATCAGGAGATATGATTCTTCTGCC
Organism: uncultured Candidatus Cloacimonadota bacterium; assembly: GCA_964457455.1. Lineage (GTDB taxonomy): Bacteria > Cloacimonadota > Cloacimonadia > Cloacimonadales > TCS61 > JABMPU01. Next base: position 2,138 of record CAYWJN010000093.1, on the reverse strand, counting down.
GGATCCTTCCACTGCAATGGTTGATCCCTTCACATATCATCCTACCCTGCGGATGCTTTCCTACATCTGTGATGCAGATACGAGAAAGGGTGTGAAAAAAGACCCGCGCAGCGTGGCAAAAAGAGCCAAGGAATTCATGCAAAAATCCGGAGTTGCAGATGAGTCTTATTGGATTCCTGAGTTTGAATTTTATCTGTTCAATGAAGCTGAGATTTACAATGGAAAATTCAGTGCAGGATATAAATTTACCTCTGCTGAAAATAAAGAAGACCTGCCTGGCAGTTATGAAGATATTGATGGAACTGCTGTATCTAACCGAAAAGGATATCACATCGATATTCCGTTTGATAAATATGCTGATATTCGCGAAGAGATGGTGCAGATGATCGAAGAGATAGGCTGTCCGGTTCGTTATCATCATCATGAAGTTGGACTTTCCGGTCAGCAGGAAATTGAAACCGAATTGATCGAATTTAGTAATATCACAGATAAAATGATGTATATCAAAGATATCATCCATAACTGTGCTCTGGAAAATGAACTGACAGCTACATTTATGCCGAAGCCAATTTATGATGAAGCAGGAAACGGCATGCACTTTCATATCCAATTAAGAAAAAATGGAGAGAATCTTTTTTATAAAAAAGGGAATTATGCGGACTTAAGTGATGAATCGCTCTATTTTATTGGTGGAATATTAAAGCACGGACGCTCATTGACTGCATTCACAAACCCGAGCACAAATTCATTTAAAAGATTACTTCCAGGTTTTGAAGCTCCGGTGAAATTATTTTTCGGACTTGCCAACCGCAGTGCAGCTATCCGCATTCCCAAATACGCTACCAGTAGGGAAATGAAGCGCATAGAATTTCGTACAGGTGATGGAACCTGCAATTACTACTTAGCAATGAGTGCTCTTCTAATGGCGGGATTAGATGGCATTAAAAATAAAATAATGCCTACAAAAGAAAATGGTTATGGTCCGTTTGATGATAATGTATTCAAATGGTCAGAAGAAAGGCAGGCAAAACTGCTTTCTATTCCAACCTCACTTGAAGAAGCTTTACAAGCGTTAAAAGAAGATCATGATTATCTATTAGCAGGAGATGTTTTCAATAAGGATCTGATTGATAGCTGGATAACTGAAAAAATGAAGGAAGTGATTGCTGTGCGGAATAGACCGCATCCTTATGAAATGAATCTGTATTATAGTTTGTAATTAACTCACCCTGCTGTCCCTCTCTTCAAACGCAAGAGAGGGAACATGAGAAAAGCAAGCAGATTTAAACAGGCTGAAACTGGAAGAGAGAAGAATTAGCCACAAAGGACACCAGCCTTCGTCCCGAATATCGGGAGCAGGCGAAGAGCACGGAGAAAATTTGCCACGAATAGACACGAAATAAAAAATCGCAGACATTGATGGTGAACGAAAGTTGATTTATTTGGATTATTAAATGAAAATAATCAAGATTGTTCAAAATAGAAAAGCACCATATAATAAAATTTCCAGTAATTCTTTAGAATCTACATTCCCATCTGAATACATCGAAACTCTGAAATTAAAAGAATATATGCTGCATTTGCTGAATAACAAGAAAATATCATTTTCATATCAAAAACAAGTAATCAGTGCAATCAAGTTTTATTTTGAGAAAATTCTTCGAAGAGAGACCAAATCATATTATTTTGAAATACCAAAATTAAAAGAAAGAAAACTGCCAGTAGTTTTGAGTAAAAACGAAGTTTCCTTATTTTTTTCAAAAATAAAAAAAATCTTGCTATATTTTCTACCATTTATTCCTCTGGTTTGCGAATAAGTGAAGCAATAAACCTGAAAATAGAAGATATAGATTCCGAACGAATGCTTATTTATATTCGAGGTGGAAAAGGAATGAGAGATAGAACAACTATCTTATCCAACAACTTGCTCGATCTTCTTCGTGGATATTATAAAAAATATCAACCAAAAACATGGTTATTTGAAATTACAAATAACAAGCAATACAATCCTCGAACTATTCAAAAAATCTTTCATCAAACATTTAGACAAACCGGAATAAAGAAGAAAGCAACTGTTCACACTCTTCGACATTCTTTCGCTACTCACCTGCTGGAGAATGGAGAAGATATTAGATATA
>CAYWJN010000092.1:0-9374 GCA_964457455.1 uncultured Candidatus Cloacimonadota bacterium | reverse complement strand
TAGCTGGTTAGCTATTAGCCTGTTAGCAATTAGCAAATTAATATGTAGGGACAGCTCTGTGAGTTGTCCTTTTTTATTCCAAATCTATTATTCATTTGCATCCAAAAAAATATCATTTTATTGACAATACAAAGATAAATAAATGTTCTACACGAAAAATTAGGAGGAGAAAATGAAGAGATTTAAGTTTTTTGTGATTTTAGCTTTTATGTTGATGTTGCTTATCGGATGTGATGAGGATAGTAAAAAAAACGTCTTTGAAACAGATTTTCCGCTTTTTGGAGGAAATGGTGCAGAAGATATTGAAACAATTATGATGGTGACTCCCTCTATAAACATGAACCGCGATGCTTGGATTTCTTTATTTACCATGAACGAACCAATAACATGGATGTTGGAGATCAATGGTATCCAGGTAGATTTCACTTGGGAACAACTGGATGAATGGGAGGCAGGTATTATTGCTGAAGGAATGGGTGCTGCCGGTGAAATTATAACATACATTTTCGAATTGAATGGTGATACTTTCTCCGGTGATTTAACTATTCCACACTTTCCATTAGTTAACTGGCCGCCATTTAATTTCAATGAAGATTATGAATTCAATTGGATATTATCGCAAAATACCAATATTCAGGGGATTGATTTTAGCATTGTAACATGGGATGAAGATATCATTGAACAATGGCAGATAGACGGAGCTGACAGAAGTTTCGAGATAAATAAAAATTACTATGAAGATTATCAGAATTACTGTGAAGATATTGCAATTTATTTGCATCCTATCAATTTTTCAATTTTTGATGAAACTTTGATCTTCTCAATAACATTTGCAGGTGCTGATATCGAAGAAAATAGAGAGCTTGATATTAAGAAAATTACAAAATCTATCATGGAACATCAAAAGAAAAATATTTCGGAAAATTAAAACATTAATAAGTTATTTATTTGACCTTATTATTCAACAGATTAATTTCGTTTCAAAAAAAAAATGGAGTGATTAATGACATTCCAAAAAACAATCACCTTTTCCACTCCCGGTCATCGGGATATGCATGAGATCACAAACCAGGTTTCAAAGGCAGTCTTTGAATCTGGCATTAAAACAGGGATCGCACATATTTTCAACATCGGCAGTACCGGAGCAATCGGCACAATCGAATTTGAACCGGGATTAAAAAAAGACCTTCCTGAAATCCTCGACAAACTTATCCCTCCAAGTAGAAAATATGGACATGAACAAACCTGGCATGATGGAAATGCACATTCCCATCTACAGGCAACAATGCTGGGTCCATCTTTAACTGTTCCAATACAAAATGGCAAACTTTTGCTCGGAACCTGGCAGCAGATTTTTCATCTTGAGTGCGACATTAAACCAAGAAAAAGGAAGATTGTTGTAACGGTTTTTGGTGAGTGATTTTAAACTTTTCCAAATTTTGGAAATTTAGCAAATTTAAAAAAGAGAATTCAGGTATGGTAAACTTTCCGAATCTTACTATTGAGAATTTCTTTGGGGAAGCTTTAGAAAGTGAATTTCGTTATTATTGGTTAAATGTTGAAAACTTCCCAAATTTTTTAAAATTTTGTAAGTTTTTAATCCGTGTTTATCTGTGAAAATCCGTGAGCAAAAAAAATGGTGCTGAAGAGGGGACTCGAACCCCTACAGGCTAATGCCCACTAGACCCTGAACCTAGCGTGTCTACCAATTCCACCACTTCAGCGTATTTGCGAAAAAAAATAGCTCATTTTTGGAGTCAAGAAAAAACTCAAAACACTGATGAATAGACTTTACTTTGAAAAGTATTACACAAAAAGAAACTCCATTAAATAGATATTTTTAAAGATTGTATTTTAAACTTCACAAATTCAAAATATTCAATAACCCTTGAAAAGGTTAAGCAGGAAGAAAAGCCTTTAAACCTTTTCAAGGTTTGTCAAAATTCAACTTTAAGATTGACAAAATATCTTCATTTTTCGAATTTCCAATTGAGAAATTTATATTGAGGAATTAATGGCATATTTAGTTTTAGCGAGAAAATACAGACCCCAAACATTTGATGAAATCTATGCTCAGGATCATATCACGACTATCCTGAAAAATACGATTGAACTCGATCGAATTGCTCATGCCTACCTTTTTACCGGACCTCGAGGAGTTGGAAAAACCTCTTTAGCTCGAATATTTTCCAAAGGTTTAAATTGCCTAAATGAAGGCCCCACCATTTTTCCCTGCAATGAATGCACAAATTGCACAGAAATTACCGACGGTATTTCAGCAGATGTTATTGAGATAGATGGTGCTTCTAATACTGGAATTGATGATATTCGAGAGCTGCAAAAAGAACTGCTGTATTCACCTTCGAATTCGAGATACAAAATTTATATTATCGATGAAGTTCATATGCTTTCAAAAAATGCTTTTAATGCCCTCTTAAAAACCTTGGAAGAACCTCCTGAAAATGTTATCTTTATTTTTGCTACCACTGAACCTCACAAAGTTATTCCTACTATTATTTCTCGTTGTCAGCGCTTTGATTTCAAACGAATTCCCATTCCAGCTATTGTTGCTCAGCTATCATCTATCTGCGAAATTGAGAAGATCACAATTGAAGATAATGCTTTATTTACATTGGCAAAAAAGGCTGATGGAAGCATGCGTGATGCTCTTTCTTTGATGGATCAGGTTTTATCTTTCGGGAAAAAAGAGATTACTTTGGAAAATATTCTTTCCATTTTCGGAATTGTTCACACAGATGTTTATAATGAAATTATGAACTCGATCATCGACAAAAACAGCACAAAAATTATTGAACTTTTGCACGATATTCTGGAAAAAGGAAATGACATTCAGGAATTTCTTAATGGACTTTTGGAATACATTCGAAATCTTATGCTGCTGAAAATCGGTCTGGATGTTCAGGAAATACCTCAATCTTACAAAACAATTATGAGAAATATCAGCAATAAATTTGAGGAAAATGGTCTGCTTTATCTTATTTCCATTCTCATCAAAACAAAAATAGATATTAGAGTCAGTACAAATCCAATCCTCGTGGCTGAAATGTCTTTCATAAAACTGGCAAAACTTTCTGAACTCAAATCTCTGGAGAAAATCCTGAAAGATATTTCATCAAAAAGCTTTGAAAAGGTTATTGCCAAACCTGAGGAAAAACCTGATTTAAGTTCGCTGAAAAAAGAAAAAATCCTTCATAAAAAAACTGAGGAAGTAAAATCCGAGCTTACTAAAGAGGTTTCTGAAGAAAAACCGCATATCAAAGAAATCACGATTGTTGATATTGAAAATGATAAGGAAATTATTCTAAATAAGATCAAAAAAAAGAAGATGATTCTTGCTAATTACTTTAATAATAGCGAGATAGAAAGCATATCTAATAACTTTATTCATTTTATTGTATCCAATTCTATAGCTTACAATCTATTAACAGATGAAAAAGAATTCATAACTCAGATTATTTCCAATCATTTCAATCTTAAAGTCAGGATTAATTTTACACTTAGAAAAGCTAAGAAAACAAAGACAATTGCTAATCCTACAATGGATGATATAAAAAGAGAATCACCTGATCTTGCAAAATTTATCGAATTAACTGAATCCATTGTTTCATAATGATCACATTTTTTTTGATTTTAAGTTTTATCTACTTGTGTTTTGTGTTATTTTTTATTTTAGGAATTTTCCGCTTATCAAAAAAAACTAATAATAAAATTCAAGATATTTCAGTAATTATCGCTGCCAGAAATGAGGAAAAATATTTACCTGAGCTTTTAAAAATTCTTCGGAATCAGAACTATCCGATTAAAAATTATGAGGTCATTGTAGTAAATGATCGCTCAGAAGATTCTACTTCTCAAATAGTTAAAGATTTTCAAAAATCATTTCCAAACCTGAAACTCGTGAAAATTGATAAAAAATCGGATGAGCTATTTGGAAAAAAAAATGCTATTAATTCCGCCATAAAACAAGCAAAATTTGAGATTTTAGCTTTCACAGATGCAGATTGCCTGCCTTCACAAAATTGGCTGAAATCAATAAATTCATACTTTACATATAAAGTTGATTTTTTAGCCGGTTTCTCTCCTTTAATCCAAAAGAACAGATTTATATCAATGCTGAAAAATCTCGAGCGAGCATCGATATTTGCCATCACTGCCGGGAGTTTTGGCTGGAATTGGGGAGTAACCTGTACGGGACGAAACATGATTTACAGAAAAAGCATCTTTGAGAAGGTTAATGGCTTTGCAGGAATTGGTCATTTAAAATCCGGTGATGACGATCTTCTTTTGCAAAAAATGTCCAAACATATCAGGAAAATGAATTTCATGTTTTCTCAAGATTCCATTGTGAAATCGTTTGATAAAGACCATCCAACTGAACATATCGACCTTGAAACAAGACGAGCCTCAAAATGGAAATATTATCCGATCTCAATTAAAATCCTGACACTGTTTTTCTTTTTTTACTACCTGGTTTTTGCTTTATCATTGGTGATGCTGATTTTGGGAAACATCTCTATTCTTCAGTTTGTAGAACTTTCGCTGATTAAAATCGTTCCTGAATTCATTTTACTAATCACATTTTTAGCAAAAATCAAGCAGATAAAAATTATGCAAACCTTTCCTTTGGCCGAGATTTTTTATATTCCATATTTTATCTATTTTGCCTTAAAGGGCACTTTGGGAACATATAAATGGAAAGAATAATTCAGAAATATAAGAAAGAATTCGAAAGATTTGAAAAACAAAAAAAATCTTCAGAAAGTTTCTGGAATATAAGAGAGCAAACTGCCAAGTTTTTATATTCTTTCATAAAAGCAAAAGTTCCAAAAAATATCTTGGAAATCGGAACTTCAAATGGTTATTCTACTTTCTGGCTTTCTCTTGCTGCTGATAATGCTATTGTTGACACCATCGAAGCTGATGAATACAGGTTTGAACTCGCCAAAAAGAATTTGAAAAGTCGAAAAAATATTATCCAGCATTTTGATTTTGCAGAAGATATCATTCCCAAGCTGAACAAAAAATTTGATTTCGTTTTTATTGATGCGGAAAAAATTAATTACCAATCTTATCTAAAATTATTATTGGATAAACTCTCGGATAATGCTGTTATCATCGCAGACAACATTGTTTCACACAAAGAATCCGTAACGGAATATCTTGACTTTTTGAAACAGAATCCTTATTTTGAATCGTTTTTATTGGAAATTGATTACGGTCTGGAAATCTCTTTTTATTATAATTGTCATTCCCCGAAGTCTGTCATTCCCGCGAAAGCGGGAATCCATAAAAACAATATGTAATAGATTCCCAATCCCTGTTATTCAACAGGGCAGGCGAGTTGGAATGACAGTGAACTTTTCCGTTTGTTCCCAAATTCTGTTTGGGAACAAAATTGAAAAGGAAACTCTGTTTCAAAGATATTATCTAACAAAATGTAGGAGAATCAATGTCTTTACCGGTCATAATAGGAATTGCAGGAGGAACAGGTTCCGGCAAGAGCACAATTGCAGATGCAATCCAAAAGGAAGTTAAACAGGATATCACGATAATCACACAGGATTCATATTATAAATCTTTCGTGAGTATGTCTTTGAAAGAGAGAAGTAAAATCAATTACGACCATCCTCAATCATTAGATAATAACCTTTTCATAAAACACATTCGTTCTTTAAAAAAAGGGGTTCCCATCAATATGCCCACTTATAATTTCGAGACTCACCTGAGATCTGAAAATAAAATTCCTAAAAAGCTAACAAAAATAATAATTGTAGAAGGGATATTACTTTTCGAGAATACAAAAATAAGAGAATTGCTGGATATTAAAATATTTGTGGATACAGATCCAGATATCCGCATTCTTCGCAGAATCGAAAGAGATATAAAAGAACGTGGTCGTAATCTTGAATCTATTATTGACCAATATCGTGCGACTGTGCGTCCCATGCACATCGAGTTCGTGGAACCAAGCAAAAGATTTGCTGATGTAATTATTCCTGAAGGAGGTTTCAACAAAATCGGAATTGATATGATAATAGCAAAAATAAAAAATATAATTGGATAAATGGAGGAAACATGAAAACAAAAATTTTTCTTATACTAACTTTTTTTTCTGCCTTTCTTATGGCACAAAATCAAGTGACGATTTACAATGAGAATTTCTCATTAATCAGAACAACTCTGGATTTGGAACTGGGGAAAGGCTTTCAGGAATATGATATGAATGATATTCCAAGCATGATCGAAGCGAATTCCGTGATCATCAAACCTTTGAAAGACGGTTTGGAAATTTTCTCTCAAAACTATGAATATGACCTGGCAAATTCTAATAAGATCCTTCAGAAATATATTGGAAAGGAAATTGAAATAGTAACTAAAACTGATGATAAATTTTTAGGACAGTTGCAGTTTGTAGATGGTTCTACAGTTGGAATCCTGGAAAAAACCACAAATAAACTTATTCTGGTGAAATCTGATGAAATCCGTAATTTCAATCTCGCTGAATTGCCTGATAATTTTTATTTGAAACCAACTTTGCATTGGAAACTCATAACAAAAGAATCCGGTAAATATCCAATCGACCTTTCCTATATTTGCAGAGGAATGAGCTGGGAAGCTACTTATAATGCAGTTTGGAATGATACGCAAAATAAATTGGAAATAAATTCCTGGGTAACGATTACGAATGAAACAGGAAAAGCATTTGCAGATACAAAACTCAAACTGATTGCCGGAGATGTGCAGAAACTGAAAAAAAGATATGGTGAATATTTTGATTCCAGACTATCCATTGTGTCCAAAACTGAGGGAAAAGGAGTTCCTTCTTTTGAAGAAAAAGCATTTCATGATTTTCATCTTTATACTTTGAGTGATAAAGTTTCGATAAACAACAACCAGACTAAACAGATCACCCTCTTTCCCACTGCAATAGCAAAAGCAAATTCAAAATATGAATATCAAACTTACACAGATAAAATTTCCAGTAAAATTGAATTCAAAAACAGTGAAGCTGACGGTTTGGGAATGCCGCTGCCAAAAGGTATTGTGAAAATCTACAAATTGGATGAAGCAGATGATAACCTGGAATTTATCGGTGAAGACAGGATAGATCATACGGCAACAGATGAAAAAGTAACTCTCACAACCGGTTATGCTTTTGATATGATCGGAGAAACAAAAATCATTGATACTCGCAAAATTTCTCGAACAGAATCTGAAAAAGACATTATCGTAACTCTTAAGAATCGCTCAAAAGAAATCAAAACAATAACTGTGATACATTATATTAGTGGAGATTGGGAAATATTTAAGAATAACATTCCATTCAAAAAAGAGAAAGCAAATCAGATTGAATTTGAAAAAACTCTTAAACCCGGTACAACTTTTGAGATAACCTGGACTGAAAGAATCGAATATTAATGTTTTGACTTGAAGGAAAAAAAGAATAAGAATTTAGACGCAGATGGACACAGATTTATTGTGATAAATTATGAAATGAATATTTTGGATAATAAATGATTTTATTTATATGAATAAAATCATATTAAATCATAAACCATCAGAGTAAATCAGCGTCAAAAAAAGAAAAATCTGTGGCAAAAAAAGGAGTGATAATGAGCTTTCTAACAGACTTTGAGAATATGTTAAATGAGTTGAAAGAAAAGAAATACCTTGAAGAAAACCTGAGTAAAATCGTCAGGAATATCAAAAATGAAATCGAATTTCAAAGTCTTGGTATTTTTCTTAAGATCCTGAAATCCAATAATTTCCGTTTGAAAATCAGCAGAAATATCAGTCACGCTTTTAAAAAAAATGCTATTCTTTCTGATGATGAACCTTTGATAAAAGAATTATCACGTTTTAAAATCCTTAAAATAAATCCTGGAGGAAAGTATAAATTTGAAAAAGATTTTGTCCATCTTCTGATTGTTCCTTTATACAACAATAAAGTATTATTGGGTTTTATTTTCATTGATAGATTATCTTCTAAATTCACAGAATCTGAAATAGTAAAATTCAGTATTTATTCTTCAATTTTAAGTCTTGGTGTGAGTTTAGCCAATCAAAGAGATGAAATTGAGCATCTTGTAAAAATCGATGAAATTACCAGACTGTATAATTATAAATCGTTTTATGAATATGCTAGTTTTCTTCTTTCCTTAATGAATCGATACAAAAGAGACCTGACAATGGCTGTTTTCAAGATTAATGATTTTGAAGATATTTTAAGAACTTTTGGTAAAGATATAATAAATGAAACTGGCAGAGAAATCGGTTTAATTCTAAAAAATAATCTTCATGAATCCGACATCTCAGGCAAGATATTCAAAGATACATTTGCAATTGCCATGCCGGAAACTTCAGTTGAAAATTGTGTGAAAGTGGTAAAGCGTATAAATTATTTGATAAAAGACATTCCCCATTTGAAAAACCTGAAAATCGGTTGGGGAATTTCGCATAACAAAGATTTCTCTAAAAGTGTTGAAGAATTGTTAAATTTTGCCGAACAAGCAGCTTTTGAATCAATTCGGGAAAGAGAAAAAAATATTACAGTTTATATAGAGTGATTTATTTACTCCTCGTTCCCAAGTTCAACTTGGGAACGACAAAGCGTTCTTGCAACCCGCAACCCGCCTGCCGCGGCGAAGTGAAACGAAGGCGGGCAACCCGTTAGACTTCAATCCTGAAGTTCTGAAAAAAATGATAGTAATCAGGATGAATAATATCTTTCCCAGAGAGTTTGGTCAGTTCTTTATATTTAACCATACATCTTACATGCTTGGGGATTTGCTTCTTTTATGTTTCCTTTCATATCGAAAATTAGAAATGAATCAGTTGTAGAATTAAAAATCTCTCGATATTGTTGTTCTATTTCTTGCTGTGTTTTTTCTGCTAATTTTCTTTTTTCAATTTCCTCTTTCAGCTTCATTGCCTCTTTCACAGCAGATCCAAGGTGTTTAAGATGATCTTTTAGAACATAATCCCAAACACCTTTTTTAATGCAATTAGCAGCAGTTATTTCATCTAAGGTTTCGGTTACAATTATGAATGGAATTTCAGGAGAAATTTTCTTAACAATTTCAAGAGCTTCAAGCCCATTGAAAGAAGGAACATTGTAATCTGAAAGTATTATATCCGGTTTGAAAGTATTAAGTTCATAGATAAAATCTTTTTCTGTTTGAACTATTTTTGAAATGAATTTGATGTTTGCTTTTTTTAATTCTTGTTCCATCAAGGCAGCATCAGCAGGAACATTTTCTAATATGAGTACTTTTAGGATGATTTGCATTATTTTTTCGGCTCTTTGAAGAAATGAGTGGGTAAATAAAAATAAATTGATAAAAATCTTTATT
>CAYWJN010000091.1:4422-9657 GCA_964457455.1 uncultured Candidatus Cloacimonadota bacterium | reverse complement strand
TTTCGGGCTTGACTCGAGACAAGAAAACCATTGCGAAGGCTGACTAAAGCCAGCCATTCGCAAGGTTGTTTTGCCACAAACCAGAGGTTTGTGTTACATTACTTCAAAAGCAGCATCTTCTTAACAGCGGTTTTTCCTGATGACCTTAGTTTATAGAGATATACACCGCTCGATACTGACCTGTCATTTTCATCTTTTCCATTCCAGGTTACATTGTAAACACCTGTTGGTTGTGTTCCACTTATAAGTGTCTTAACTTTTTGCCCTCTGATGTTATAAACAATAAGTTCGACATTTCCATCCGACGGAATAGAATAACTGATAGTAGTAGTCGGGTTGAACGGATTGGGATAATTACCTGAAAGTGTAAACTTGGGAGGAGTTGGAGGATTACCAAAGCAGATGGTTGTAAATTCATAGGGACGAAGTTTTATTTTTGAACTAACATATTGTCCTGTTTCTTTATTCAGAACTTTGTAATCTTGTGCATGTTTGTAACTTCTACCTCCATAATAGAAATCGAATGTTATATCTCCGGAACCGCGACTACCTTCAGGTGCGAATGCTAATATTTGAAGAGGAAATTCTTCCACCTGCGTTGCTCCGATACATTCTCCATCCATGAAAACACCAACTTCCACAACAGTCGAATCATCCAGGCTTTCGATATTTATGGGTGAATATGTGGGAGCTTCCACATAGTAGAATCCTTCTGTCATTCCTCGTTCTTCAGGAGGAACAGGTGTTCCATCTCCATATACAAAACTGCAAGCTTGGTCTACACGAACAATATACATCTTACCATAAATTAGAACACAGCGTTCAGGGGGTATACCTGGGCTTGCCCATGCCCAGTCTTCGCTGTAAATTGATTCTACGTGAGCCCAGATATCCTGGAATACCTCTTGAATGCCCATAGATTTTTTCACGAAATAGCCAACCCAGTTTTCTCCTGCAACAAGATCTACTTGTGTATTCTCAGCCAATGTTCGACCTGATGTGGGTATCTCTACATCACTGGTAGTTTGAAGTTTATAGCCTTTAACAGAATCTAAATTATCTAAATTTCCCATCCAAGTTTCTATATTTCCTAACCATTCTTTTTCGTTATCATCCCGATCGAAGATTCTGAAATACTCAGTTTGTTCTTCTACAGGAGCACAGATATAGGTAGTCTCAAAGCCTTGCTGCATATAATCTCTATCTATTACAGGAACAGAGCGGTAGCGGTAACGGTCATGTTCTGCAGTTGTAAGGTGAAAGTCATGTGTAACAGCTCTTACTGCACCGATATCAGCAGGTGTATCGTCGGGGTCGAAAGGTGAAGCGGGATCACCGGTGTCTATGCAGGGGGACATAATTGTTGTATTCCAAACGGGTTGATAATTATTGTCGATTTGAGGATCGATTCCGATTAAACAACCTTCTCCAAATTCAGGAAGTGAAGATTGATAAGTTGTATTGTATTCAAGACAATATTCAAATGAGCTACCACCACCAAAAAAATCATTATTAGCAAAAATGCAGTTGTAAACATTAGAATTTTGTTCATTATATATGCAGCAGTCATTTCCTATGAATGTGTTATTGAAAACATTATTGTTAGAATTCATATACAGAGCTGGAATAAAACCAGCAACAAGCTGATGATTATTAATGAATTTATTATATGAAACATCAATATCAGAACATTCTAATCTCAGAGCAGAACATGGTTGTCCTAACTGTTCCAAAGAAACAAAAACATTTTCTGAGAAAGTGTTTTTCTGAATTATGCTCGTAGATGTACAATTAGATAAATCTACGGCAGCACCACCATTGTAAGATTCATTTAATGAGAAAGTATTGTCATGAAGATTAATTGTACAATTAACACCGTCAAGGGCTCCACCTGTTCCAGCATAGCCTGTCCCTTGACTGTCATACCAACTTGTATTATTGATGAAACTATTATTTGAAATTTCTAAAGTTGAATGGCTACAAGAAATTGCTCCTCCAAAGAAAGCTCTCACATTTTCAAAAGTATTATTATAAATGAATGCATCATTAGTATAGGTAATGTTAATGGCACCACCATTTGTATATGCATAAGCACAGGATATCCAATCATAGATGTAATTGTCTCTTATTATGGGGGATCCACCATTAATAATAATAGCACTGTTGCTTCCCATATCGTAGTTATTATTTGTTATCTCAAACCCACGAATAACATCGTCTTCGTTTCCATTGATAATTTTAAAGACATAACTACCTTCTTCAGTGCATACAATTAAGGGATTATTTAAACCAAACAAGCAAATATGTTTTTGATTTCCATTCCAGTATATATTGCGGTTATTTTCTCCTGTGTATGTATCTGGACCATATACATAGATTATAGCACTTTCATCAACAGCTTGTACAGCGTATGAGATATTGGTAAAATCACCTGAGCCATCCTGATTCACAAAAATAACACCATTCATTATCGGGATTAGATCTACATTTGGGATTTCAACTATCAGAGAATTCGCGTTGATATAAAATGGATAAATTACATAATCATGATATCCCGCTAGAGAATATGTTATTCTATACGAACCTGTAGGTAGATTTATGTTATTAAAGATTCCATCTGCATCCGGATGAATTGTATATTCTCCACCAATAGATAAGTTTTCAAATACAATGTCTACTAATTGTACATTTCCACTTCCTCCCATTAATGTTACACTACCATTAACAGCTGCGGCTGGAATAAGATTAAAATAAGCCCATTGACTATTAGTGAAATTATAAGGACCAGGAGTTAAATCTGTTAGATAGTAATAACCATCATAACCTCCTGACCAGCCCCAATTAAAATGAAAATGATTAGTATTTTGATATCCATCAAGTATGAAAGCATGTCCTCCAGTACCTTGACCTCTATAATAGAGAGGAAAAGCATTATCCAGTTGTTCTATTATCATATTTTCCCAATCAATGTTACTAAAAGAAGATTTCGATTTAAATGAAGCATAAGAATTATAGTAGAAAAAATCCTCCATTGCATCACCTACATCAGAAGAATAAGCTCCAGAACTAAAAGGGCCATAATTCATGTTAACTCCAACTCCACAATGAAAAAGGAGTTCTCTGGAAGAATTTGTAGTAGTATTGTCGAGCATATCGTTCCAATTGTAGGTTGTATTTTCGAAATTTGCTGAAATATTTCCATAGTCTGGGTGATAATAGGAATGTGAACCCGAACCCTGCGAAGGATGTTCCCAATAATTCATTACTTGAGCCATAGCAACAGCAACACAACCCGCTAATGTATGACCACCCGGTCCTAACGGATCAGCAGGACAATACTGATTCCACGTATTATTTTGATTCCATTGTGATGTTATTAATGGTTCTACATCTCGTAAATTTTCGATTGGTTGAAACTCTTTTTGGGAAACAGAAAACCTTAACCATTCTTCTCTTGTCTGCTCGGTTCTCGATAGATTATTATCTATTATATACATCATTTGCTCTCGATACAAATTCATCAACCAATCAAACTGAGGAGGATGATTTTCTGTACCATATTCATTATTAAAACAGTATCCTAATACAGGTGGTGCAGCATCATCTGCTGCAATAATTACAAAACCTCCCTTGTTATAATTCATGAAGTAATAGAGCATTTTAGTATTATACATCTCGTTAAAGACTTCCGAAATTTCTAACCCTCTTGCTTCCTCAAAACCTCTCTTTTCAATAAACAAGTTTTTAGCTACATTTGTTGCATTTTCAACAGCTACATAATCAGCGAATATATTACTGAATACCAAAATGATAATAGCTGTAATCAGTATTCTTCTCATCTTTCTCTCCTTTTCTTGCTTAAAACTGATTAATTTTCATTTCTGCCTTGCTGTTGAGAAATCAACAGTATATGGGTAGGCTCGTTTCTGAGAAATCAGAAACGGGCTTTTTATTTCCTCAGCAAAAAACTTCATTACGGGTATCTTCATTACATCTTCCGGTAAAACAATTTACAGTTCTCTTCCACAATAGAAGAGAACCTTTGTCAAGTGAAATTATTCTTTCCCAGAAAAAAGAAATCTTTGTTCTTCATTAAATTTATATCCTGAATATCAACATTAAAAATAATTCATTCCCTATCATAGATACAATGCCCCCTATTATAGTATACGCAGAAAATCTCTTAGAGGGGACTAAATCCGACTTAACTTATATGATAATAATAAGTTACAAAGCGAGTGAAATTAATTAGCTCTTAAGTGATTGTATTGCTTTTAGTTACTAAATATTTCCTTTCTCGTTCCTACGCTGGAGCGTAGGAACGAGATGAATTTATTTTCTGCCGAACTGGAAAGTTCGGTAGTAGATTTGGTTCTGATACTACTTCAAAAAATCCTCTTCGGATTTTTTAAATCGATTTACCCAACTTTCGTAAATGATGTATAAATGCTCTATTTCTTCATTTTTCAGAAGAACAAATTTCTTTTCTTCGTGTTCAACGAATTTCAGATTGATTGGCTCATCATTAAATAATTCCACTGTAACTTCAACATCAGGTTTCTCAAATTTCTGCTGATATTCTTCAAACTCGTTATCGATAAAATCTGCAACTGTAAATCTCTTTATTGCACTCACAATGCTCTTTAAACTGGAATTTGTTTCTTTTAAAGAGAAACCCGTTTCATCATTCTGATACATCCACAAAGAATCTGTTGTTGATAATGAATAATCGGATCCATTATACGAAACAAAAATCCTGGAAATATCTTCTTCAGGAATTTCAATAATTTCTTTCTTACGCCAGGAAGAAACTACAGGATTAATCGAATAAGAAATATTCGTATATAGCTGATAGACTTTTGGATCATCTTTTCTGCGAGCATAAGAATAATTGTAATTTCCACTTTTCCCGATTAAAACTTCTTCCAGAACTTTATCGTTTTTATCATAAAAAACCAATAATGTTCCCAAACTATCTGTAACATTGAATTTTTCGAACGACGATTCGGTAATTGGGATGGATGAAGTTTCCACCTGTAATACTTTCTGAAAAATATCATCAATTTTTAGTTTTGCAGGAGGATAATTCAGAGGATAATCGATCATCCAAACATCATCGATTTTTGCCAGTTTCAATGTATCTTCTTGAGCTGTGATTTCAATTGCATAAACCTGTGTTGAATCAAATCTGAAGAAATTTATTCTTCGCTCAGTTTTGTCATTCAATTTTGTGAT
>CAYWJN010000091.1:3264-4322 GCA_964457455.1 uncultured Candidatus Cloacimonadota bacterium | reverse complement strand
CGGATCTCAATTAATGTGCTTTCCGATGCCATATAATCTACAGCATTCATCACAAAATCGAGATTTCCCTTCAAACCTGCACCACCACTATCTTTGATGAAATCCGAATCTGTTATGAACAGAACTTTTGCAGCAGATGTTTCTTTTGTTGCGTCCGGGAAATTATAATTATCTGCAAAAAAGCTTTTAAAAACTCCGGAAAAAATACCAGCAACAACTTTTGGAGATTCAGTTAACATTGGAGCTAAATTTCTATTCATATAGCTTGAGACTTGAATATCAAGATTTGGTGCTCTTACTTGTCCGGAATTTTGGGATGTGAATAACAAAGGCTCAAATTGTTGTTGTTCATTTATCCTGGTAGTGTCGATTTCAGAAGCAAAAATAAGCTGCATTTGATCCAGGTTTTTCACCATCAAGTGTTCTTTATTCACATTATTGATTATCGGAAAAAAGGGATAACTAACAGGAGTAGCAAAACGGAAAATTCCCTGTTGTCTTTGCACTTGAACCTGACCGCAATTCGCATCCATAACCAGATTATCCTTGATTTGAATTCCCCAGCTTCGCAATAGATTAAATAGATTTGATGCAATTGGTTCAGCCTGCTGAACTTGAAGATTTGCATTAATTCTATCCTGGAAAAAGATAATGTTCCCGCCAGTCATCAGATATTGGTCCAGATTATAAAGCTGTACATCGGAAAGGGAATCCTGAATTCCAGTGAAAACAAGAGCAGAAACTAAAGGTTCAATTTCTGAATACAAATCGGTTTTAATCAATTCATAATTATCGGAAATAAACTGCCTGACAGTTGAGAATTCACCAGGAGGTTGCATTCCCTGCATTTGGGGGATTTCAGGTTGAGCATCAATTTCAAAGAATGCCAGTTTTTTCAAACCTATTGCCGTTACTTTTTTGATTGTGCTGGTGATATCATATTCCAAACCGCGAGTATTTTGAATGAGTGGAATCGCTTCGGTTTTGTCCTGATACAAAAAAGCTAATCCCATATATACTTCACGAATCTCAAGTTTGTCATTTTCCACCACTCGCAT
>CAYWJN010000091.1:0-3164 GCA_964457455.1 uncultured Candidatus Cloacimonadota bacterium | reverse complement strand
ATCAATCCAAGAGAAGACCAGAATTTTCCCATGACAATCTCAGAATCTTTGATGGGAAAAGTAGTTAAAAGCTCGATTGTTCCAGAATTTTTCTCTCTTGAAATTAATCCCATTGTAATTGCTGGAATAAAGAATAAAAAGACAATTGGTATTATTCCAAAAAGAGAACGCAAATCAGCTTGATTATTCAAAAATAGAGGGCTGGCAAAAAACCAGCCTGAAATCAGTAAAAACACAACTAAAATAATGTAAGCGGAAAGTGAATTGAAATATCCTTTCATTTCTTTTTTGGCTAAGATTCCGATATAACTCATTTTTCTTCTCCTTCTTCGATTGTAAGATTGCGGAAAACAGCTTCCAGACTTATGTGTTCACGATGCATTTCCAATAAAACCCAATCTTTTGATTTGATAAAATTATAAATTTCTATTCGTTTATCTTTTTCAGAATCATACTCAATTGCAACTTGATGAATTTCATCTTCTTTTGGAGTTATGGAAAGCAAGCTGATATCTTCAATGTTTTCTTTGATGGAATGAATTTCCTCTTCTTTAGCAATGAGTTCCAGAACCAATTTCGTTTTGTTCTGGAAATTGGATTTAAGTTCTTCTGTAGAACCATCAGCAACAATTTTTCCCTTATGAATGATAACGATCCGATCACAAACTGCCTGAACTTCCTGCAAAATATGACTGGAAATAATAAGAGTTTTTTCTTTGCCAAGTTCTTTGATAAGTTCACGAATCTCAGCAATCTGGTTTGGGTCCAGTCCAGAAGTCGGTTCATCGAGAATCAGGATTTTGGGATCGTGAATAATAGCTTGAGCTATTCCAACACGTTGTTTATAACCTTTGGAAAGAGTATTAATGGGTTTCTCGACAACTCCATGCAATCCACATTTTTCAATAACTTCTCTCAATTTGGATTTGAAATTTGAAATTTCCCTGATTTCTGCAATAAACTTCAGATAATCGAAAACTGTCATCTCAGAATAAAGCGGATTATTCTCTGGCAGATATCCAATGATCTTCCTGATTTCAAGAGAGTCTTCCAGGACATTCTTATCTTCTACAAAAATATTACCTTCTGTAGGACTTAAAAAACAGGTGATCACTTTCAGAGTTGTGGTTTTTCCAGCACCATTTGGTCCTAAAAAACCTAAAATCTCACCTTCATTGATTTCAAAGTCGATGTGATCAACAGCTCGCAAGGTCCCATAATCTTTTACAAGATTCTTAAGTTGAATCATTTAAGTTCTCCTTATTTAAATTAATTTCTGGAACATTTTTTTTAAGATGGTAATTTCTTTGTCAAGTGGAAAAAGCGGATTTGCTTTTGCATTCTAAATTGAGATTGTTCAGCCACGAATCACACGAATCTTCATGAAGAAAAAGATCTTCCGCTTGTAACGAAACTCCGTTTCGTAGCAGAAGCATTTTGATGTTTTCATAATCTACTGATAAATATAATTTTACAAAACAGAGTTTTTAAACATTTCTGTAACTTCTTGTTGGTGTCATTCCCAAACAGGAGTTTAGGATCGAGCTGGGTTTTGAATTTGAAATTTTGATTATTGTTTTTTATTTGTAATTTGTGTTTTGGATTTTGACATTTTATTAGTTCCGACTTGTCGGGAGTAATTAGTCATTTCACAACAACTTGTTGGTAAGTTTAATTCCATAAGCACCTAATCCGTGTTTATCCGTGAACTAAAAAATCTTCCCAGGATTAAGAATATTATCCGGATCAAAGGCTTTTTTAATTCTTTTCATAAGATTGATATGATCCTGGTTCATGGTCATTTGAAAATACTCTTTCTTCACAAATCCAATTCCATGTTCACCGGAAACCATTCCATCGAGAGATCTACCAGTTTGATAAATATCTTTAAAAACTTTTTTGAACTTTGATACATCTCCATGTAAACTCAGATGCACATTCCCATCGCCGGCATGACCACAGCCCAAAATCTTAATATTATGCTTTTTGGAAATTTCTTTTACTTGTATCATAAATTCTGAAATCCTGCTGCGAGGCACAACTACATCTGCCAAATCTATCAGTCCATTTTCTCGAATTGCATAATAATGTTTTTCTCTCACTTCCAGGATATCTCGTTTTTCCTTTTCCGTGAGAGGGATAAGCACATCGATCGCATTATTTTCCAAACAGATTTCACCGATATTATCACAAATATCAAAAACTTCTTCTGTGGAATCTCCTTCAATAATAATCAGTAGAAATGCTTCACCATCTTTTATTGGAAGCTTTTTACCAGCAAATTTCTGGCTGATCTGAATCGCTTCTCTTTCCATAAATTCAATGCCAACAGGGATAATGTTGTTTTTCAAAATCTTCGGAACTGTTTTTGTTGCATCTTCCAGACTTTGAAAAGGAACAAAAAGTAATCCCTTTGTTTTGGGAGCAATGTGCAGTTTCAAAATAATTTTCGTGACTATAGCAAGAGTACCTTCCGAACCAATTAGAAGCTGAGTAAGATTATAACCGGTAGTACATTTAACAAATTTGCCACCGGTTTCCAGGATTTCTCCAGTTGGAAGAACTGCTTCCAAACCAAGCACAAAATTTCTTGTTCCTCCATATTTTACAGCTCTCATTCCTCCAGCATTTGTGGCAATATTGCCTCCGATACTTGCACTTTCTTCTCCCGGATAAAGAGGATAATACAATCCTTTATCTGCAACAGCTTTAAAAAGTTCAGCTAATCTAACGCCCGGTTCTACCACTGCCACAAAATTATCTTCATCGATTTCAATGATTTTATCCATTCTCTCCAGAGAAAGTAGAATACCGCCAAAGATTGCTACAGCTCCCCCACTCAGACCTGTTCCGCTTCCTCTTGGGGTAATGGGAATATTATTCATATTTGCTAATTTGAAAACCTGTGAAATTTCCAGAGCGTTTATTGGTTTTACAATAACTTCTGGATAGAATTTTTTGGGAATGCTCATCTCATCGCAAATGTAATCTTCCATCTCTTTTTTATTTATTATGATGTTGTTCTTCCCCACAATATCGATCAATTCATTGATAATTTTTTCCGTTAATTTATTGTAGTGCATTTAAAAAGCTCCTGGTTTAAATTTTTATAAAATATTCATCCTGTTTCCATAACAGCGGATTTTTTCCAATATAATCTGATA
>CAYWJN010000090.1:0-9675 GCA_964457455.1 uncultured Candidatus Cloacimonadota bacterium | reverse complement strand
AAGATATTATGAATATTAAAATGAATGGATACTTTTACTGTTTACCGGTCAATTATCATTCATTTTTACATTGACAGAAATTCATTTTTCAAAGCCTTTACATCCAAAAATTAGAATATTTTGAAGGAGTTTATATGAAATTATCAGTTATTGGAACCGGTTATGTAGGACTTGTGAGTGGAACCTGTTTTGCCGAAATGGGCAATGATGTGATCTGTGTGGATAATGATAAGAGCAAAATTGATAAGCTGTTAAAAGGTGAAATTCCTATCTGGGAACCAGGTTTGGAAGAGATGGTGCAGCGAAATGTCAAACAGGAAAGACTGAGTTTTACAACCAATATTAAAGAAACTGTAGAAAAAACAGACATTTGTTTTATTGCTGTAGGAACTCCTCCTGGTGAAGATGGTTCGGCTGACCTTCAATATGTTCTGGCTGTGGCTCGTGATATTGGAACATATATGAATGAATATAAGGTGATTATAAATAAATCCACTGTTCCGGTTGGCACTGCAGACCTAGTAAAAGCAGAAATTCAGAAAATATTAGATGAGCGAAATGTAAACTATCAATTCGATGTAGTTTCCAATCCGGAATTCCTAAAAGAAGGTGATGCCATAAATGACTGCCTGAAACCTGACAGAGTTGTTGTAGGTACTGATTCTCCTAAATGTGTAGAAATTCTAAAAGAGCTTTATGCTCCGTTTGCTCGCAGTCACGAAAAGCTCATAATCATGTCGGTACGTTCTGCGGAGATGACCAAATATGCAGCTAATGCCATGCTGGCAACCAAGATATCTTTTATGAATGACATTGCCAATCTCTGTGAATTGATGGGAGCGGATATTTCTGAAGTCCGTCATGGGATTGGTTCTGATTCTCGTATTGGATATAAATTTATCTATCCGGGAGTTGGTTATGGTGGCAGTTGTTTTCCTAAAGATGTGAAAGCTCTCATCAAAATGGCAAAAAAGGTAAATTCTGAAACACGAGTTTTACAGGCAGTAGAAGATGTTAATGACTATCAAAAAAGGGTTCTTATTAAGAAAGTCAAAAAGCATTTTGGAGAAGATCTTTCAAGGTTTACATTTGCTGTTTGGGGACTTGCCTTCAAACCGAAAACCGATGATATGCGCGAAGCAACCTCAATTACAGTTATTGAAGGTCTTATCCAAGCGGGAGCAAAGATTCAAGCTTATGATCCTGTAGCAATGGATGAAGCAAATCGTGTGTTTGGTGACAATCCTGAAATACAATATACTCTTGGCAATTACGATGCTCTTAAAGGTGCTGATGCTTTACTTTTGATTACTGAGTGGAACCAGTTCCGCTATCCGGATTTTCAAAAAGTAAAGAATCTTCTTAAAAATCCCGTTATTTTTGATGGTCGTAATCAATATAATCCAAAGGAATTGAAAGAGCTTGGATTTGTTTATTATGGAATCGGAAGATGTACTAATTAACCACTGATAAACACAGATTAACACTGATATAGCTTCATGATTTAACTTTTAAAAAATATCAGTGATAATCGGTGGCTAATTAAAAAGGAGTCCTCTCATTCCCAACTTTCCAGCTGGGGATGGTTTTGAGAGTGAAGTTTCTACTTCACGTTTCTTTGAAGCCGAAGCTTCTAGAGTTGCCTCCTTCCGAACTGAAAAGTTCGGAAGGAGAAAATCAAACATAATATCTGATTATATCAGTGATAATCAGTGGTTAAGAAAGGGAAATATGAAAATCTTAGTAACAGGAGCTGCGGGATTTATCGGTTCACATCTTGGCGATGCCTTAATTAGAGAACACAAAGTTTTCGGATTAGATAATTTCTGCGATTTTTATGATCCGAAGATAAAGCGGGATAATATTAATAATTTACTGAAAAATGATAATTTCAGGATTTTTGAAACCGATATTCGTGATGTATCCGGTTTAGATAAAATATTTTTAGAAAACAAATTCGACATAGTCATCCATCTGGCAGCTATGGCAGGAGTTCGACCTTCCATTGAAAATCCCAAACTTTATACGGAAGTAAATATAAATGGAACAGTTAACCTGCTGGAAGAATGCCGGAAAAATAATATTAAGAATTTTATTTTCGCATCATCCTCATCGGTTTACGGGAATAACAAAAAAGTTCCGTTTTCAGAAGATGATCCGGTAGATTTGCCCATTTCACCGTATGCATCCACCAAAAAAGCATGTGAACTGATTTGCCATACTTTTCATCATTTGTATGATATTTCTCTTCTTTGTCTGAGGTTTTTTACTGTTTACGGTTCACGCCAGAGACCGGATCTGGCGATTCATAAATTTACGCGTTTAATGCTGGATAGTAAACCGATTCCTGTTTTTGGAGATGGTTCTACTCAACGCGATTATACATATATCGATGATATCATAGATGGA
Organism: uncultured Candidatus Cloacimonadota bacterium; assembly: GCA_964457455.1. Lineage (GTDB taxonomy): Bacteria > Cloacimonadota > Cloacimonadia > Cloacimonadales > TCS61 > JABMPU01. The sequence goes on along the minus strand of CAYWJN010000090.1, from coordinate 7,266 downwards.
GTTCTCAAATCGATTGAGTTTGTTCAAACCGGAAATCATTATGAGATTTTTAACCTGGGAGAATCGCAAACCATTGAGCTCTCTCAAATGATTACAACTTTGGAAAGTGCTCTTCATTTAAAGGCAGAGAAAAAGCAGTTTCCCTTCCAACCAGGAGATGTAAATATAACGTATGCAGATATTTCTAAAAGTAGAAAGATACTTGGTTACAATCCTCAAACCAAATTTGATGATGGAATCTCGAAATTTATCGAATGGATAAAAAGTAAAACATAATAAATCTACAGCATCTAATTTATAAAGTTACTAAGAGAAAAGAGAAACATGACGGTTTCTCTTTTATTTTTTCATACTTTTATTTAGGAATTTTACACAGTTTTCAAAACCTTAATCACCAATTAAATAAACGTAAAAATTGTAATAATCTTCTGGCTCGTTATTAATGTAGATATTTTTCAAACCGATTTCCTTTGAATTCAGTATCCGGGCTGTTGAGAAAATATATTTTACATCATGTTTTTTCAGTTCTTCGATATTCAGTTCACATCTTATAGTTTTAAAATATTTTTTTATCATATATTGATTATTTAATCCCATAGATAATTTATCGTCAAATAAATAAGCCTGCTGTCCCCATTTCAAAAAATATTGATAAAGCTTTTCATTTTGTTTTATTTCATCTTTTATGATTTTATAAAAATCTTTTTTAAATTTTAAAGGATAGACAGGTATGTATCCACCTATTGTCTTATAACCATTGAGGTTTGCGATACTTGGATGGAATCCTATGCAGCCAATTCGAATCTTATTTTTATCATAATCTCTCTCTGTTTTGCTAAGATGGTCATTTATTTCGGAAAATAGTTCTTTTGATACAACTTCTTTGAAAGTTGGTTTAGAGTTCCAGATTCTCCAGCTCGATTGAAAGAAATTAATTCCCATTTGTGAAATTATTAAAATTAGAATAAATATCTGAGCTATTTTTTTGTTCTTAATTCTTTTATAAAAGTTTAAAAGGCAAATAGCCCATAATAAATACCACAATCCGACATTAAGAAAATAAAACCTTGAATAGTTAAAACCAAATCCCAGTTTTGTATAAAAATCGTTTATTGGTTTGTAATTGTATAAACTAAAAGTTATAGCTGTGAAAATAATAAAAAAACAAATGATTTTAAAATATTTGCTTAGTTCATAACCTTTATTTTTTATAATTAAAAATAATAAAACTGTGGGTAGAATAATATATTGGTGATTACTTTTTGCATGTAAATGAGAAGTGAAAAAAAAATTTATGAAATTTTTTAAAACAATCTCAAATCCTTTTCCAGCTAACTTAATTCCTACCCTGTTTGTAGGAATTCTGTATACAAAGTTAATCAAGAAGAAAGGATAATTAATCATAATGTAAAGAATAGTTAGAATAACAGTGGAAATTATCAGATGTTTTACAGCTCGCTTTTTCTTAATAAGATGGATAATAATTATGAAAACGCAAAAAAGGATAAAAACGCCGGATAAGAAAAATCCGGAATAGAAAGGATAAAGAATAACCATAAGATATGAAATAAAGATCTTTCTTGAAAAGTAAAGATTTGCAAAAGCATAGAGCAATAATGGAATTCCGACTACAGATAATCCTCCTTGCGACCAGAATGGTAGATAAATGAACGAAATAGATAACAAAGCTGAGAAAACAATTGGGATTTTTTTTTCGAAAATATAATTTCTTAAAAGAAGAAAAAATCCCATAAAAGCTAAAATTCGATAAATAATCTCATTAATTATATAACCGGTAAGAAACCCGGATCGCCAGAAAATTTTCGGGATGGTTAGCAGAGATACTCGAAAAATCGGTTCAATACCCGGCATATAAAATTCTTCCATTGATTCATCAGGAAAAAAGTTACCCTGAAATTTCCCATCAAAAATTCCTAGATAACTTATCTGATCGAGATTATCGAATTGCTCAATATAACAATTCTCTCCTTTAATGAAATATGGTAGAAAATAAATTGTGAACAAAAAAACTGAAAGTAAAATCCAGGTTAACTTATGTTCAAAAAATTTTAGTTTCATTTTAACTCAATTTCTGATAAAATTCTGAAATTTTAGAACAGATGAAATCAACTTCTTGAATTGTGAGAGAGTAAAACATTGGCAAACGAAGAATAGTATCACAAACATAATCTGTTACTGGCAAATAAACCTTATTATATCTGCCCTGCCAAAAAGCAGCTTTATGCAATGGCTGGTAATGAAAAACAGCTTGTATTCCTTGCTGCTTCAAATAATCTATTAATTCTTTTCTTTGTCTTTCGTTCTTTGTATGAATATAGAAACAATGACCATTTGCTAAACATCCATATGGAATTACCGGTAATTTGTTACTTTCGATAATATCAGAAAGATTCTTTAGATAACGTTTAAAAAGTAAATCTCTTTTTTCATTAACTTTAGATAGGTTTTTAAATTGAGCATAAAGAAACGCTGCCTGCAGTTCGGACATCGAGAAATTCGAGCTTTTTTCTACCCAAGTATATTTTTCGATCAAACCTTTTTCAAAATGGATGCGGTTTGTGCCATAGTCCCGAAGGAACTCCGCTCTTTCTATCATTTCCTTTTTATTTATAAGAAGAGCTCCACCTTCTCCACATTGAACATTTTTTGTTTTATGGAAACTTATGACTGCCAGGTCACCGAAACTTCCTGCAGGTTGATCTTTGAACCTGCTGCCAATCGACATTGCTGCATCCTCGATCAAAAAGAGATCGTTCCTTTTACAGATAGCTGCAATCTTATCCATCCTGCAGACAACACCACCATAATGAACTGCCACAACAGCTTTGGAATTATTTGTGATCAAAGGCTCGATTTTATTTTCATCTATGTTTTTTGTGTCTTCTTTTATATCACACCAGACTATCTCCGCACCGGCACGAACGAATGGATTAGCTGTACCCGGATGTGTGAAAGATGGCATGATCACTTCATCACCCGGTTTAATATTACACAATAACGCACACGTTTCCAGGGCAGATGTACAGGAAGGGGTCATAATGGTTTTCTGACAGGAGGTTTCTTTTTCTATGAACTCAGCACATTTAGATGTAAATTCTCCTATTCCTGAAAGCTGATTCTTATCTATTGCTTGCTTCAGATATTCAGTTTCATTTCCCAGGACTAAAGGTTTATTAAAAGGGATTTTCATTTTAATTTCCTATTTCTTCCAGATAAATTTGGAAGAATCCGGACCTTCGCAGAATAAAAGGTCAAAGATCGTGACATTGTGGGCAAACATTCCCCAGGGCTGTCTGTAAACAGGATAATTTGAATAATCCATATATTCGAGTATAATGTTATTTCTTTTGAACATTTCGGGATCAATGTATGATTTTGCTGCTGGTCCTGTCAGGTAGGAATCTCCATCGAGTTGTTGAATAATCGAAATTATTTTTTCATTTTTTCCCTCAATAAGTTTAAGTTCACTTGAATTTGAAAAAGTTGCATTAATCCCGAGCATTTTGGTAATTTCTTTAATAAAAAATTGATTCAGATTACTCAAGTTTTCCCAGTTTTTTCTCATTAATATATTTTGAAATAATTCAAAATATTGTTTGAAATATCTGCATTTTCTATAGTTTTTTTCCAATGCTTTCAGGTGCTTTTTTCTCCAATCTCCAGAATTATCTATTTTGACTTCATTTATTTTCATGGATTGTGTTCCATTGGCGGGAACTGTGAGCCATTTGAGACCTTCGGGTGTTTTTATCTGATTGCGGTTTCTCCAATCTCTGGTAGTATATTGTGCTGTATCCAGAAATACAAAGTGATCTACCTTTTGAATAATATGAAAATATCCTTTCCAGGGAATATAATTTGATTGGATGATAGCTATTTTTTTCATTTTGCTTGGCGTATAAATTTGGCAGGATTTCCTGCCCATATCTCATTTTCACCTATGTTTTCCAGAAGTACGGAACCCATCCCTAAAGCCGAGTTTTTCCCTATTTTCAGGTTTTCCCTGATCGTAGCATTCAATCCGATATGGACATCATCAGAGATTTTTATAAATGAACTTGTGCAGCATTGAGCAGCGAAGTGACAATAATTCCCGATTTTATTGTTATGTCCAATAGTGGCACCCACCATCACCAGACAGCATTTTCCAAAAATAGTTCCCGAAGAAACCGATACATTAGGCATAATGATTGTTCCTGCACCCAGTTTCACATTTGGCGCAACATACGCCATCGGATGAATAAAAGTAGCCAAGGAAGAATCCGGAATTTTTAAACTCTTAAAAAGCTCAATCCTCTTCTTTTGACCATCTATTCTGTAAATCGTGTTGATGAAATAAAATCCTTCTTTGATAAATTCAGAAGCATCTCCTGTTTTTCCCAGGACCGGGAAGCCTTCGATAAGGGAGTCTTTTTCCTGCCTATCATTCAAATATCCCACAAATTTCCATTCATCGAAACCACGTTTATTTGCATCAACAATTGCATTCGCTATTACAGAGCCATTTCCCAAGCCACCTAAAATAATTATTTTCTTACTCATTTGTGCTCTCACTTTTTGTTATAAATTTTTCAACTGTAAATTCAGGATCTCGTTTTGCTATTTTCAATTTTGCATGAGGAAGAATTCTGTCAAATGCAAGTTTGAACATTCTATTTAAACCATATCCACCTTTACCTGCGTATCTTTTATCGCGATTAAGGTCAACAGTTTTGTAATTTATTTTTGCCCTGTAAAATCGGCTTAACGTTGTTCCGGATAATTCGGAGATATTTTTAACAGTTTCATAAGCTCCTTTTTTAAAAGCCCTAAAAACACCTATATTGGAAGGATGATGAATTTTCGTGATAATATTGGAAATAATGAAGAAAATATTTGAAATGATTTTTTTTATAAAAGAACCTTTTCTGGAAATCCATTTTGCAACTGCCATTTGAACATTATTTTCTTCTAATGCGTTCAGTAATTTTGGGATGTCTTCCGGTCTGTCCTGCAAGTCTGAATCCATGATCACTATTATATCTCCTTTTGAATACTCCAATCCCGCAGTTATTGCATTCGATTGACCAAAATTCTTTACGAGTTTAAGAATTTTTATGTTCTCATCTTTATCCTGAAGTTCGTTTAATATCTGAAATGAATCATCTGAACTTCCATCATCAACAAAGATAATTTCATAACTTTTTCCCACCTTGGAAACAACAGGTTCTAATCTTCTGTATAATTCATGCAGAACTTTGCTGTCATTAAAAACCGGGATAATAATTGAAAGCTCTATCATCTAATGACATCCCTTTTGTGTATCTGATTTGCAATACTGATCATCCCTCCTATAAAAGCAGGTACGCCTGTTAGTATCAGGAAATTCAGGATAGACACACTGAAAGCAATTGTTGGTTCGATGCCAATTAAACCGTAAAAGTGTACAAAAGCACCTTCCCGAATCCCAAACCCGCTGATGGTTACAGGTATCAAAGAGATAATTTGAATAACCGGAACAAAGACGAGATGATAGATAATGGGTATATTTATATCCATAGCTTTGAAAATAAGATACACATTCACGAATGTAGTCAGTTGGATTAATATCATTATCGGTAAAGCTTTTAGAAGAATTTTCTTGAATGGCAATCTGGTAAGTGAGCTGTGCATACTTGATAGGAATTCAAAGACCTTTCTGGCAAATCTGATCTTTTCCAAACGAATAGAAACATAATTGTATATTCTACTATTAGTTATGATTAGTGTTATTAAAAACATTATGCTAGCTATCAGGATTAGGAGGGTTCTGGCAATAGCTATTTGTGGAATGTTATGAATGAACAAACTGAAAAAAATTCCGAAGAAGCAAAGAAGAATAAAACCCAGTAATTTTTCTGCTATAATCGTGCTTCCTGAAGTTCCTGGCTTGTCTCTGTGTTTTTTTTCTATAAGATACATTCTGATAGCAGCAAAACCGTCTGATGAAGGAAGCATAATTCCCCAGAATATCGAGATGAAATTTATTTTGATAAGCTGTTTTAATTTCTCTGATATTCCCGCATAAAACAGGAAAATTTTCCATCTGGATGCAGAAAGGACAGGTATCAGAACCAAGGTGAAATAGAACGAAAAGATGAGCCACCCAGGCATAGAAAGTGCACCTGTTCTATTGAGAAGAGAGATATTATATCTCAGAAAAATATGGGTTAATAACCCGATAGAAATTATTGCCTGAATAATTGTTAATATCTTTCTAAAAACTTTTGAACGGATTTTCATAATTCCTAAATAAAAAGCAGCATCCTATCCAAAGATTTCCTGGCTTTTTGATTAATACTCTCAGGTACTGTAATTTCATATTTTTCTTCAGCCAACGCTCTAACTGCACCTCGCAGATCAGTTTTTTTCATATCGTCACAAATCATTTTGGAACTGAGCGGAACCAGATGCTTTTCGGGATGATAATATTTTAACTGGTAATAAAGCCCGATCTCAGTTCCGATGATTACCCTGTTATTTTCTTTCACGAAATCTATCATCTGGCTAGTGGAGCAGACGAGGTCGGCTTCTTTACAAACGTCGAGAGTGCATTCCGGATGAACAATAAGCGAATAATCAGGATATTCTTCTTTCATCATCTTGGCTTCTTCCAGTGTGATCTGCTCATGAACATAACAGTAACTATCGAACATAATGAGTTTACGGTTAGTTTTATATGCTACCCAGTCTCCGATATTTTTATCCGGCACAAAAATGATTTGTTTGTTTTTTGGGATGGAAGTAATGACTTTCACCGCATTTGCAGATGTACAGGTGATTGTGCTTTCTGCTTTCAGGGCTGCTGGAGAGTTCACATAACATACAACCTCTGCTTCCGGATATTTTTTTCTTAGAGCACGCAAATCGTCGGGTGTTTTCATATTTGCCAGGGGGCAATCTGCATCAAAATGAGACATTAATACTTTTTTATCCGGATTCAATATTTTTACAGTCTCTGCCATAATTTTTATCCCACAAAGCAGGATCATTTTTGCATCTGTTTTGGTTGCCACTTTTGCCATTTGCAGGGAATCACCTACATAATCAGCTATTTTTTGCACTTCCACAAATTGGTAATTATGTGCTAAAATAAAACAGTTCTTCTCTTCTTTCAAATTTTCTGCAATTGAGTACATATCATCATTTGATAATGAGTTCCAATTGATTTTTTGTCGAGTAGGCATAATATATTTCCTCCTTTAATTTATTTATTTATTTTAAGTG
>CAYWJN010000089.1:0-9686 GCA_964457455.1 uncultured Candidatus Cloacimonadota bacterium | reverse complement strand
AATGCAGACCATTGTAGTTCTACACCCTTTGATCTATCAAATATAACCTATGATGCTAACGGAAATATCTTATCACTAACGAAAGGTACACAGAATTTAACTTATAACTATGTTCCAAATACTAATAAGATAAGCAGTATTACCGGACTGGGAACATATACTTATGATGATGTAGGAAATATAACATCATCATCTGAAAAAGAGCTTAATAACCTTGATTATGATCCGTTCACCTACTTAACAACTGAGGTCACTAAAGACGACGGTCAGGAACTTATGTTTAACTACGGTGCAGCTAACCAACGTGTATTGAAAACAAGTATTGACACTCAGGAGAACCTGACCAGAACTTTGTACTTGAGAGGAATAATGGACTATCCGTTGATGGAATTGAAGGATGGTGAATTGGACAGAATTTATATTTACGGACTTACCGGGCTTATTGCAGCTATGGATATAGAAGAGAATTGCTACTTTATGTTAAAAGACCATCTTGGTTCTATACGTTCTGTGATAAACAGCAACAATGAAGTTGTTTCGTATTACTGCTACGATCCGTTCGGTGAGATTATCGAAAGTGAAGTGAGTTTTGACGTGAAATACCAATACACCGGACAGGAGTTCGACTGGGAAACCGGTTTACACAATTACCGTGCCAGGATGTATGATAGCAGTTTGCGTAGATTCTACGCAGTTGACCCGCTTCACCAGTTCGCTTCACCCTATTGCTATGTGGGTAATAACCCGGTGAGTTTTGTTGATCCTGACGGAAGATTAGGTTTACCACCTCCACCACCTCCTCCAGTATCAAATGAGCCGGAATTTATGTTTTATTATTTAGATAATGATATCGTCCCGGCATCGATGTGGGAAGGTGTTGTAGATGGACATTATGGGGTTATATACCAAGATACCAGTGTAGGTGCAAAATGGGCAAGAGCACTTATGTATGCAATTGAAACCGGTAATATTCAATTTGTGAAGGATTATTTTGCTAAGCAATATGATATGATAGCTGAAAAATATGGATTACCTTTAATAGGTGAAAATTTTTTAAATGATGAAGGTAGTATAGCAAGTTGTTACGATTTTGTTGGTTTATTTTTTGAAAAAACTAATGATGGCTTAATGAGTGGTTTTTACATTTTTGAAAAAGGACATGCTGCTATAATGATTTTTAGTGGTAATGGGATAGATATTTTTGTATCAAAGAATTACGAAGCCCCGTTATCTGTAAATACTGGCAATGAATTACGAACCGGTTCTTTTTTGCCTTCCGGTTTAATTTTTAATGGTATGGAATTTACAGGATACGGTGATTACAGTTATGTTCCATGGTCTTGGTGAGGATAATATGAATTTTAAAACTTTGGCTATTCTTTTTGCATTATGTTTTCTGGTTAATGGAAACTCAGAAAGCGAAAAAAAATCAACAAGTGGGTTTAATTGGGATTTCAAGAAGATTGATATTAACTCAATAAAATTTAATAATTTAGAGTCATATTCAAAAATTGATTCAAATGGAATAGTTTTCAATACTGGATATGATTTCAATAAAAATATTGATGAAAGAAATAATAAGGAATACCATTGTCCAATCTCTTTTTTAGATTGGTGGATTATTATTGATAAAACTACTTATTTAGAGTATGAATGTATTGGTATAATATCTGATAGTCTTGATTCAATAGTTTTAGCAATAAAATTCTATAATCTATATGATAATAACCTATTTGATATAGGATATATACTAAAACAGGAAGAAATAAAATCAGGAGTTTATAATTTCAATCTTATATATAATAGTAAATTTCAAATAAAACAAATAAAGTGGTCAGTTAGTAGATTTGATAAGTTGAAACCAGTTTTTGATAGTATAAAAAGAGCTTTTAAAAATTAAAATAAAAAAACGTTAAAAGAAATAATGCTTGTAAATGTATAATACTTTTTATATATTAATCTCGAGAATAAAGTAGACCTAGATGTATAAAAGAAGCTTGCGCAGGTTCTATTCAGTAAATCCTCTCCATCAGTTCGCTTCACCGTATTGCTATGTGGGTAATAATCCGGTGAGTTTTGTGGATCCTGATGGTAGTGAAACTATCGAAGCAAAATTACAAAGAATTAATGATATTGCAACTTATGGTAATAGTGATAATTACTTAAATATTCTAGAAGCGAATAGTTTCAATTTAAAAAGAAAATATATTGAAAGATATTATGGAAAAATAACAACATGGAAAACAAAGTATGGAAAGACATTTTTTGGGAAAGATTGTATTTTTTTAAATACAGCAACAATGCAACAATTTCAAAAAGGGAATACTGAAGTTATTAAATGCTGTTTAAACATATTGCAGATAGCTCTCCCAGATGCTTATGATTTATGGATCAGGATATTTTTGCTTTAGATTCTGATTTGTCCTTTGCCTTTCGAGAGTTGAATGTAGAGTCATTGCTAAATCGAAGTAATATCAAAAAGAGTTGCGGAAGGTCAGCGTTTATGATGGTTTTTGATTTGTGCACCATTCCTTTTCTAATGTTAGTAAATAATAATTTCTACTTTTGCTTTAAATTGCTCGAGCCACTTCCGGTTTTCTTTTTCGATTATTTTATTTTCAAATTCTTCCTTCTGGTTGTAAAATTGACTCGTAGGAATTTTTTTCATTTTTTTAATATGATAGAATAACAACTGGTTTTCGGAAATTATTAAAACCGGACTGAAATATCCTTCTTCTCTTTTGGAAACATCTTCGATAATTAAACGGCTGTATTTTATGCTTGGAATTTTGCTTTCTGGGTTTAGATTTTCTGCTTTTTTCCAACCTCCGAAAAAGAGTAATAAAGAATCAGGATTTGTTCCTTTAATAATATCATTTTTAAGTTTTCTCACAAATTTTTTGGCATTATCAAGTTGGTTTTTATGAAAAAATGTCTCTTTTATTTTTGGTAAGGTTTGCTCAAATGTCATCTGCTTTGAGAATTTCTTTCTTAATAGAAAAATTACTGCATAACCATTATCAGTTTCAATTATACTGCTGTATTTTTCATTTCTCCAGATTTGAAGCAACTCTTTTTTGTGTTTGCTCATTGAACCGATTTTATCAAATTCAAGGTCAGCATTTTGAATTGAAGTCTTAAAAATATATTTATCATCTACAAAATGGTAAGATTGAGAAAAGCAACTTGTGGAATCAAAAACAGCTTTTGCAGAGCAAAAGGCGATGCTATCAGCAATTTCGAGTTTGAGCTGTTGTGAAATTTCTTCTTTTACATCTTCAAAGCTTAGAATTCCAGCAGGATAATCCTGAATTTTAAGGAAAATAAACCAGCCATCATCATAAAAAATAAAATCAGTATAAGAATTATCCTTAGTGTTTTGAATCGCAATTCTAATCTGCTGTGGTAAATCTTTATAGCTTATTATTTCATTTTGAGAAAGATCATTTTGAAAGCTGAAGCAAAATTGCAAAATGGAAAAATTAACACCATTCAAAATGTATTCTTTCATTTTGTTTGAAGGTTGTTTCAAAAAGATATATTCATATTTTACAGAATGATCGCGATAGAAAGAATTTTCCTGGAAAAGGTTATAAACTTTTTTTTCTGGAACTTTCAAAGTATCAGTTTCAAAAGGAATGAAAACTACACCGAGCTGCAAGCTATCCGGACTAATAAAATTAAGTTTATTCTCTTCATAATATTCTTTGTATTCTTCAAATGAAGTCTGAAAACCTTCAACCTTGTTTTGAATCTGAAATTTAATATCTTCGAATCTGGGAATAAATTCTGGGAAGAGAGAAATTATGCTAAAAAAGTAGTTGCCATCATCATATTCAAAGAAACCGAAATGTTTGTTTTTGTTGACCTTTTTTTTCAGAATTTCATTGATCGGCTCATTATTTGTGAATTTATCGAGATAGATGATATTAGTTGTTCTTTTAAGTTTGTATTTGTTAACGATATTATTTAACTCATTTGAATTTGAGAAATTTTCTCCAATCAGAGATTCGATTTTTTGAATGTATTCATCTTTTGAACCTGTATAGAAAAAGCCTGGTTTTGTGATTTCAATAACATTTACAACCGCTGCAGGAACAATGAAATTATCTATGTTCTCTTCATAGGATGCGTAGATTTTATCGATATTCTGTTGGCTTCTCAAAACAGAAACATAAGATTTCCAGACTTTATTGGGAATATTTTCCAATAATTCCGGAGCTGGATTTTCAAAATCAACCACAGAATAAATCATAAAACCAATTCCAATATCAACTGGTTTAGAGTATTCTCCCTTTTCCATCTCAAAAGCATTTTGGATTATTGTATTCGGTAATTGACCAAGCTGTTCATCTATTCTTAGGAATTCTGTTTCCAGGAAAGTTCTTGGAATCGGTGTTCCGCGTTGAGCAAATTCTTTCAATTCAAGGGCAGTTTCATAACATAGGCTTTTACTTTTTTCTTTGATGATAATACTCTTCAGGCTATCGATTGCACTTTCGGTCAAGGTTGTATCGCTCATAACAACAGGTTCGATAAAATATTCGATATTCGAGGAAATCAAATCTTCAAATTCTTCATTTTCTACGATAAAGAATTTTAGTTTCACCTTTTCTTCAGTCAGAAATCTTTTCCTGTTCAATTTGTGATAATACCAGGTTGTTAAAGGGTTTGTTTCAGCAGGAACATTGGCATCATCAACATCGATGATAGCGTAATTTATATCAATTTTTGCATTCTCCAAGATGAATCTTTCCAGAAGCTCATCATCTGTCAGATCAAAAGAACTCTTAATCAAAGATTCGGTCTTATTTAGAAGAATGTCTCTTCTCATATTTTCCAGAATTTTTTTTACATTTGGAGTTTCTTTTAAATCATCAAATTTAGAAAAATCAAATTTTCCATCAGTTTGAAATAATGAATGATTCCCCAATTCCTGAATAAAAAATGCTTCCACTTCATAATCATCCACACTGATTTCGTTTTGATGTGCATATAAAATGAGAAGTTGTTCATTGATTAAATTATCTAAAGCAGTGCTGCGAATTTCTTCATAATCCTCAATGTCTTTGATAGTTAACATTTCTTCCCGAAGTTGTTTGGATGTGATATAGATGGAATCGACTTTAGCTACGAATTCCGCTCTTAAAGGAAATAAAAATATAAAAATTATATAAATAATTAAAATGTATTTCATATTTTTCCTGAATTTATTTTCTCATAACCTACTTTTGAATTCAGTGAAATCTATTCAAGATATTTATAGATTTTCTTTTTATCCTTCCGAACGGTTGAGCTTGCGAAACCTTCGGAAAGGTCAGGGAGCAAATATCAACCGTGGCGAAAGTCTCGTTCCTCGACCGTTGGCAAGGAGTTAGTTTCGGAAAGTTCATCTTACAATTTCAATTTATTCATAATTTGAGTGCGTAAAATGGAAAGCGGGAAAGAAAAGGGAACAGCTTTCTGAGCAAATTTGAGAACACTGTAAGCTTCGAAAACTTTGTTGTGAGAAAGATAAAGTTTTATCAATTCAATATAACTGGTTGCATCTGATGGTGCCAAATTTATGCTTTTCAGAAGGCAATAGATTGCTTTTGGAGTTTTCCCGATCTTTTCTGATGTAAGTCCATAACTTCGATAAAAATGAGAAGAACTGAATTTCATCTTTTCTGCTGCCTGGAATTCAATATACGCTTGTATCCATTTGAATAAGCGGGAAAAAGCTAAACCTCTTAAGTAAAATAAATTTCCGCGTTTACCGAATTTCTTTTCGGTTATGTTCACAACTTCAACTGCTTTAGAGTAATTATGCTGGGAAAAATGAAGTTCAGCTAAAAAAATAAAGGGGATTTCTGAGGTAGTGCTGAATTTCAAAAGTTTTTCAATAATTTTCACACCTTTATCTTTTCTGCCGATTTTTGTGTAAGCGACAGCTTTGTTATATAGAAACTCGGGAAAATAATATTTGATTTTATCATAATATTCGATGGCAATTTTGTATTCTTTGAGAAATAAAAAACAATTGCCAATTAAAAAAAACACGTGAGAATCGTTGGCATCAAATGCTAAAATTCTTTGATATGTTTCGATTGCTTTTTTGAATAATTTTTTGGTGATGTATAACTCTGCCAGCTCCATATGTAACGATTTATCTTGAGGAAATACTTCGATTCCTTCCTGAAGAATTTTTCGTACTTTCAACCAGTTTTTACTCTTATTAAATCTTGCCTGCCAGAGAATATTATTAATTTCTTTCAAATCTATTCCTTATGAATATAGTTCTTGGATTGCTGATAAGACCGCTTTTTTATCTGAACTTTTATTTATGAAATCTCTGATTTTTGCACTGTCTTTAAATCCTTTTGTATAATAAGAAAAATGTGTTCGCATCTCTCTTATTGCAGTTTGTTCACCTTTATTTTTTACTACTTCTTCAAAATGCTGAACAATAATTTCATATTTTTCTGAAAAACTAAGAGAAGTGATTTCAGATTTCAAAAGATAATCTTTGATTTCTTTCAAAAGCCAGGGTTTTCCCAAAATTCCACGACCTACCATAATGGAATCGCAATTTGTTTGAGAAAACATTTTTTGAGCATCTTCCGGAGTTCTGATATCACCATTCCCAATAATTGGAATTGTGAGGTTTTGTTTAAGTTCTTTTATCAAACTCCAATCACTCCTACCGGAAAACATTTGAGTGCGAGTTCTTGGATGAAGGCAGAGCATATCTACACCAGCATTTTGCAGCATTTTCCCAAAATTTGCAGCATTGATATTTTTCATATCCCAGCCAGAACGGATTTTTACTGATAATGGCACTTTGCATCCTTTGAGTACATTTTTCATTTCCCTTATTATTGCTTCAGCTTTTTCAGGATTTTTCATAAGAGCAGAACCAGCACCACGTTTGATCACTTTCTTAACAGGACATCCCAGGTTCACATCAATGAAATCCGGTTTTTTCTCCAAGATAATTTCTACAGCTTTTGCCATTATTTCGGGATCAGAACCAAAAAGCTGAATGCCAAACGGACGCTGAGATTCATCCGAATCTATATAGGAAATACTCCGGTTTTTGTCAAAAACAATTCCATCTGCACTAACCATTTCGCTGACTAATACATCTGCTCCATTTTGTTTACAGATTTTGCGAAAAGCATTATCTGTGAATCCTGCTAAAGGAGCAAGCCAGATTTTTTTGTCAGTCAGAGATTTTATAATTGATTGCATTATTCTTAATTATTTTGTAAATGAAAGATAATTATTCCTGTTGCAACAGCGGCATTCAAAGATTCTACATTATTTTTAAGAGGGATTTTTATTTTATAATCAGCAAGCTTTTGAATTTCCCGGGAAACGCCAAAAGCTTCTGAACCAATAATCAGGATGATCTTTCCTGAAGGTAATTTGAAATTATAAAGATTTTCAGCTTCTTTTAAAGTTGTAACCACTATCTTTGCATTTTGTTCTTTCAGCCATTCAAAATCATGAATTTCAATGGGAAATGAAAAAACTGTTCCCAGAGATGAACGAATAACTTTGGGATTAAAAATTTCACAGCATTCAGCAGAAAGTATTATTCCGCAAATTCCTGCTGAAGTTGCAGTTCGGATTATTGCTCCCAGATTTCCCGGTTCTTTGATGTCATCGAGATAAAGAAGAAATTTACTATCTGTTATTTTTCTGGTTCTGGTTTTTACAAGAGCAGCGATTTCTTGTGGATTTTTTGTGGAAGTGATCTTTTGAAGTTGCCAGTCCTTAATGAGAAATATTTTATTTTGAGGAAATGAATCTAAAAATGAATTCGAACTCTCTGTGATAAAAATTTCTTCAATTTCCACGTTATTTCTGATAAGCTGATCAATTAAACGATGCCCTTCCACAATAACAAGTTTTTCTCTATACTTTTTCTGTTTGAGTTTTGCTAATTCTTTTATGCGATTATTGCTGACATAATTCATAAAATTTCCATTCGCTCTCATTTTAATATCTTCAAATCAATGAATAATAATTAATATCAAAAGTCAATATGAATTATCGAATAGCAAAAAAACTTGTTAAGTTTCATTTCATGTTAAATGCAAAATTATTGACAATGAAATAGGCAAAAATATTTAAAGTTAAGTGTGATGAGAGTTGTGCAAAATTGTTTTTTTTACCTCACCTCAATCCTCTCCTAAGAGGAGAGGAAGTCTTTTGGCTGAGATGAGGTCGCTCTATGATAACAAGGAGAGAAAATGTCAATTTCCGATAAAATCGCAAGCTGGATTCCTTTACTGGAATCTCCATTAGCAATTAAAATTTTATCTTCAGTAATTATTATAATCATCTTTTGGTTGCTGAAGTTTATTTTTCATAAGATAATTCAAAAAAATCTGACAGATGCAAAAGCAAAGTATAATTGGAGAAAGGTCTCTTCCTATTTTCTTGTTTTTATCACGATTCTCATTGTAGGCAGAATCTGGACTCAAGGTATTCAATCGATCGCCACTTTTTTGGGTTTGTTAACTGCTGGTGTGGCAATTGCTCTCAAGGATGTAATAGCTAATCTCGCTGGCTGGGTTTTTGTTATTTCCCGCAGACCTTTCGAGGTGGGAGATAGAATCCAGATTGAAGAAAATGCCGGTGATGTAATTGATTTGAGCCTTTTCCAGTTTTCAATTCTTGAGGTTGGAAATTGGGCAGGTTCGGATCAGAGTACGGGCAGGATCATTCACATCCCGAATGGAAAAATATTTACCTGCAGCCTGGCAAATTATGATAAGGGATTCAAATATATCTGGAACGAGATTTCCATTGTGATTACATTTGAAAGTGATTGGCAAAAAGCAAAGAAAATTTTGCAGGATATCAGCAGCAAAAGACCGGAAAATCTTTCTAAAAAGGTGGAATCTCAAATAAAAAAAGCAGCTCAAAAGTTTATGATTATTTATAAGAATCTCACACCGATTGTTTATACAAATGTTGTTGAATACGGAGTTGAACTGACAATTCGTTATTTGTGTGAAACACGCAAGAGACGGGATACTCAGCAGGAAATATGGGAAGATGTGCTAACTGAATTTGCCAAGCATAAGGATATTGACCTGGCATATCCAACCACAAGATTTTACGATAATCTGGGAGAAGGGAAGGAAATGTAAGTAAGTATGGAAAACGGTTGAGTTAGGCACTTAAAAAATGAAATATACAAACAAGTTGTAGTGAAAATAACTTAACCGCAAAGATGCAAAGAACGCAAAAGAATACGAATATCCAATATCGAACAAGCAAAAAAAAGACTTGGCATAAGCCCGAAGGGTCTTGTGCTAAGTCGATCACCACCCAACCTTTTCCAACTTATCCCAAGATTCCTGCGGAACTTAGGACAAGTTGTAGTAAAATTTCAAATACAAAACTGGAGATCAGATCAATGTTGTGTTATCAGCATGCGGATATAATCTCAGAACCATATATAGACACATTGTGTCTATTTTTTTTGTTTTGTTGTATTGCATCCTCAAAATCATAAAATCTTACTCGGATTTTCGATTTTATTGTGGAAGACAACCGAAAATAAAATATTTGCATCTGAGTTATGTAATTTAGTCTACTAGTGAATACTACTTTTTCAGGTTCGACTAATATAGAAGGCATTCTCAAAACAAACTTACCGAAAAAAGGCTTGTCTGGTTGTTCACCAC
>CAYWJN010000088.1:4459-9693 GCA_964457455.1 uncultured Candidatus Cloacimonadota bacterium | reverse complement strand
TATACAGATTATATAACATCATTCGATATTCTGATTCCGTAACAGCCTGGCGAGTTGTGACGTATTGCGAGTTGAGAACATTCTGTATGTCATCATTCCCGACTCGCCGCAAGCTTACGAGTCAGGTCTGATTGGGTTTTGAAATTGAAAAAAAACAAAAGTAAAATCTTTGTGTTTTAGTGTCTTTGCGATTAAGAAAATGAGTATTTATAAAATTGAAAATTTATCTTTTTCCTATGATGAAAAGTGTCTGATCTTCGAAAATATCAATTTGCAGCTTGATATAAATAAAATCACTTTATTAGATGGAATTAACGGTTCAGGAAAAACCACTTTTTGCCGACTTTTAAGCGGATTGGAAAATAAATATAAAGGTAAAATATTTTTGGAAAATAGAGAACTTTCCAAATCATCATTTGCTGAAATTTCTGATAAAATGGTGTATCTCAAACAAGAATCTTTTGCCAATATTATTGCTGCAACTCCCTCTGAAGATATTGCGATCTGGAAACATAAATTTCAAAATAAAATTTCTCCTGAGTTTGAAAAAGAGCAATTCGAAGCTTTGAAACAATATCATCTTGAGCAATTTAAAGACCAACCTTTCTGGGAAATGAGCGGAGGTCAAATCAAGAGAGTCGGTCTGGCAGGATTGCTTCTGAACATGGATAAGTACTGGATATTAGATGAACCTGTAACCGGATTGGAAAATGCTTTGATCGATATTTTGATAAATATTCTGCAGAAACGAAAAACCGCAGGAAAAGGTGCTTTGATCATTTCTCATCGATTTGAAAAATTTGAGCAGACTGTGGATAATTGGTTGAAAATAGAAGATAGAAAAATCATCGAGTTAAAATGAAACTGAATTTAAGAACGATTTTGATAATTGTGATAATGATCACCTCATTATCCGTAATCTATCAGAATATTGTTGTTCAAACTGGTTTGCTCATAATTTCTATTTTTCTGCTTTTAATTGTACAACCTTCAAAACATAAATTACTCCGTGTTTTACATCGATTAAAAAATATTGCGAAAATTATTTTAACTTTGATGATATTCCAGATATTATTCCGCAGAGCAGGAGAAATATACTATCAATGGGGAATTATTCAAATCACTTCGGTTGGATTAAATTATGGTCTAGTTTCCTCCTTAAGATTTTTCCTGATTATCATCATTGCCGGACTTTTGTTCGATATCCCGTATTATGATTATCTGCTGGCTTTTCATAAATGGAAAATTCCTTATGAAATTTCTTTTCTTGTTGCTTCGGTCATTCACTTCATTCCGATTTTCGCCCAGCAATTTCAAAGAAGCAATGAAGCCCTGCTTTTAAGAGGAATAGACTTGAAGAAACTTCCCATCATAAAACGTTTCAGAGCATATTTAACTTTGCTTTTTCCAATTCTTGCCAGAGCAATAGCTCAAGTGAGATATCGTGCAATATCCCTGGAATTAAGAGCTTTTAGATTATATAATGAGCGAACTTTCTTATATGAAGCAAAATTGGGATGGTTTGATTATGTGATTCAAGTATTAATCTTAATAGGTTTCATAATTACATTACTAAAATGGAGTACCTTAGCGAGCTGTACACGATGACCTTGAAAACGGTTTACGCACAGAGGAATTCTTTCAATTAGATCTTTTCAATGGTTATGTGGCTTCCAAAGTTTCAACCGTTGAAAAGGTTTAGCAAGAAGAAGAGTCTTATAAACCTTTTCAAGGTGAGCTAACTCAGTTATGGTTTGAATATTTTTCTCTTCGTGTCCCGTCGTTTTCTTCGCTGCTAAACAGTGTCCTCAAAGTGACAGAAATCAAGGAATTTATTTTTATTGACAAACGAGATGAATTATCATCTTTAAAAAATGTACTTAATATATTAAAAAGAATGGAGTTAAGATGAAAAAAGCAATTCTAATGTTTTTTCTATTCTCCGCATCTCTACTTTTTTCTCAGGATATCTTCTTTGAAGCTGTTGATAATCCCAATGATGATGGCTGTGCAATTCAGTTAAGATGGGATGCTTCGAACATTAGCTCACAAAAGATGATTATCGAGCGAAAAGATGATGGAGGAGAAGCAAAGTTAGTAACAAAAATTGATAAAGCTGAAGGCGAGTATACAGATGGTGAGGATGTAAATCCCGAAATCGAATACGGTTACAGCTTTTCTGCCTGGGATGAAAATGATCAGCTTATTGAGAAGGTTGAGTCTGTAGTTTTTGCCAAAGCACAATGGTTCAACTCAGAAAAGATTTCTCTTTTAATATTGGCTCTAATTATTACTGCTGCTATTCTTTATTTCATCTATTCTGCCAAAAGCGGGAAGGAATTGTATATCCGCAAGATTGCCGGTCTGGAATCTATTGATGAATCTGTGGGAAGAGCAACGGAAATGGGACGACCGATTTTATTCATTCCCGGAATCTTGGACCTGGATGATATGCAGACCATTGCCGGATTAACCATCTTGGGAAAAGTAGCTCATAAAGCTGCTGAATACGGTGCTGAAATAATTGTACCTGTTTGCCGTTCCATGGTGCTTTCCACTGCCAAAGAAGTTGTCAAAGAAGCATATCTAAAAGCAGGTAGACCTGATGCCTATAGACCTGATTCTGTATTCTATCTTACAGATGACCAGTTTGGTTATGTAGCAGGTGTGGATGGAATTATCATGCGGGAAAAACCGGCAGCTAATTTTCTTTTGGGCGCTTTTTATGCTGAGTCTCTCATCCTGGCTGAAACCGGATTTGCCAGCGGAGCAATTCAAACAGCAGGTACTGCTATGCCCAGCCAGCTTCCTTTCTTTGTAGTTGCCTGCGATTACACTCTGATAGGTGAAGAACTTTTTGCAGCATCTGCCTATCTTTCCAAAGAACCAAATCAGTTGGGCAGCCTGAAAGGTCAGGATTTGGGTAAGGCTCTGTTTGTAATTTTACTCGCTGTTGGAATTGTACTCGAAATATCCGGAGTACATTTCCTCAAAGATTTTCTCACAGTATATTAAGGTGGAACTATGAAAAGAAAAATCCCTTTATTAATTACGTTTCTTGTTGGTGTGATAATAATTATTTCCGAGTTTATTCCTCATAAACCTTTTGGACAAATTTCCGGTGAACTGGAAAAATGGTATCTGATTATTGCAGGTTTCGCCATTATCTTAGGTCAATTAAGTTTATTTAAAGTAAATTTATTTAAGATAAGACACAGGCAAAAAAACTGGCAGTTTTTCATTATCACGCTTCTGAGTTTTATCCTGATGGTTTCCATTGGCATTTTTTGGGGAACGGAAAATCATCCGGGTATTTTTGGAAATGGTGAAACTATTTCAAACACAATTGGCACCAAACCTTTTGATTATTTATTTGATAATGTTTACCAGAACCTGCAAGCAACAATGTTTTCACTTCTTGCTTTTTTCATCGCTTCTGCAGCTTACAGAGCATTTATTGCCAGAACTTTGGAATCCAGTTTGCTGCTTATTGCTGCGATTTTGGTGATGTTGGGAAATACGAGTTTGGGAAGTGCATTAACCGGTTGGCTTCCTGAATCTCTAAAGTTTTTGCATCTACCCAGGATTTCGGAGTTTATTATGAAATATCCCACTACAGCAGGTCAAAGAGCCATTATGATCGGGGCTGCTTTTGGTATAATCGGAAGTTCATTGCGCATTATTCTCGGTATTGAACGTTCCTATCTGGGAGGTGAATAATGAGTGAAAATGTTAAAAAGAAACAGATAGATAGACGTTGGATATTTCTATTATTATTTCTTGCTGTAGCCATTCCATTGATATTCGTTATCGGCTTTCCCATTGAAACTACAGAGAACGTGCGAATGGTTCATGGTCTTATCGAACAAACTCCCAAAGGTTCCAAAGTCATTATTTCTTTTGATTATGATCCAGCCAGTAAACCGGAACTCCATCCTATGGGAAAAGTTCTAATGAAACATTGTTTTGATAGAGATATAAAGGTGATTGTTACTGCTCTCTGGCCTATGGGTGTTCAAATGGCAGAGGATATTTATTCTATTTTAAAAGATGATTATCCCCACATAAAATACGGTGAAGATTATGTGAATATGGGCTACAAAGCTGGAGGAATCGTTACGATTCAGGCAATGGGTAAAAACTTCAGGGATATTTTTCCACAGGATATGAATGGAACTTCAATCGATGAACTTCCTATTTTAGATGGGATAAATAATTTTGATAATCTCGGATTTGTTTTTGCTCTTTCAGCAGGAGATCCCGGCATAAAACAGTGGGTTCAAATTGCTCACGACACTTATGGAAGACCGGTTTCCGGAGGAGTTACAGGAGTCAGTGCTCCAGCAGTTATTCCTTATGTTAATCAGCAGCAGCAATTAATAGGTCTGCTCGCCGGTTTGAAGGGTGCTGCAGAATATGAGCTTTTGACCAAAACACCGGGAACTGCTACAAAAGGGATGGATGCCCAATCTGTAGCTCATCTGATCATTATTATTTTCATTGTTGTAGGAAATATAAATTATTGGCGAAACAAGAAAGCTGAAAAGGAGAGGGTAGAATAATGGAACATTTTTTCTCAGTATTAGGAATTTGGCTTGGAGCAATTGTAACATTTGCTATCTTCAGTTTTTTATACAAAGATAATCCATTTTATAAAGTTGCAGAACAGATCTTCGTGGGACTCTCCGCAGGTTACTGGTTTGTTTATACAATATATTTTATTTTGATTCCCAATCTTTTTGATCCGCTCATCAGCGATTTTGCAGGTAATTGGATTAAATTAGTTCCTGCAGTTCTGGGAATTCTGATGTTAATGAGATTATTGCCAAAGACCGGTTGGGTAAGCAGATTTCCAATTGCTTTGGTGATTGGCACAACTTCCGGTGTTTTCTTCCTGCGTTACCTCAAATCTGATGTAATTAACCAGCTAACTGCAACCATGATGAATCCATTTACCGGAGGTGATTGGGTAGTAATTATCGGACAGATTATGCTGGTGGTGGGAACTTTAACCGGTGTGATTTATTTCTATTTCAGCAAAAAACACGAAGGAGCTTTCGGTGCAACTGCAAAGGTTGGTATTTACTTCTTGATGATCAGTTTTGGAGCAGCTTTCGGCTACACTGCTATGGCTCGTATTTCGCTGCTGATTGGAAGATTGCAGTTTTTACTTGGTGATTGGTTGGGAATTATAAGTCCGTAACTAAAATTTCCCACTTCATTTTCAGCCATTT
>CAYWJN010000088.1:0-4359 GCA_964457455.1 uncultured Candidatus Cloacimonadota bacterium | reverse complement strand
AGCGTTTCAGGGTATCATCGAACAGGCAAAACCACAGTTGTTGTGAACCTGATAAAGGAACTGATAAATCGTGGCTATAAAGTTGTTTCGATCAAGGATATTCACAACGAAGATTTCACAATGGAGAAAGAGGGCAGCAATTCCTGGAAACATTGGCAGGCAAGTGATGATGTTGTCATTGCTCGCGGTTTGAATGAAACCTATCAAATCTGGCATCGAAAATTGAGTTTGAGTGAAATGTTGGAGCATCTTTCTGCGGATTTTGTGGTGGTGGAAGGAATGAAAACAGCTCCAATTCCCAAAATAATTTGTGCTGAAAATAAGGAACAACTCGATGAACTCGTGGATGGAACGGTTTTCGCAATTTCAGGAAAATTTGCAGATTCAGAAAAAGAGTACAAAAATTTGCCTGTTTTGAATTCTAAACAAGATATAAAAAAACTTGCTGATTTAGTTGAGCAAAAAGTGTTCGAGGTTCTTCCTCTTTCCGAACCTGAATGCTGTATGGAATGCGGATTTACCTGCACTGAAATGGTTGCTCAAATTCTGAAGGGAAATAAAAATCGTGATGATTGCAAAACAGATAGAAAAACAGAGATCAATCTTAAGATTGACGGAAAAGAAAATAAAATCGTTCCTTTTGTACAAAAATCTTTAAAAGATATTATCCTCGCTTATCTTCAAAATTTGAAAGGATACGAAAAGGGAAAGAAAATTGAGATAATTATAGATGATTAGAAAAAGTAACACAATCATTCCTGATTGTGAGAGAAGAAACTTGGCAAGTTTATAAAATCTCCGGGAAGAAATATGAGTTCAAATATTATTATTCAAAAAGCAAAAAAACGAGTGATTAAAATTTGCAAATCACCTAAAAAATTTCAAAAAGAACTTTATATTTACAGAAAGGAACTTCCATTTACACCTGAATTACTGGACCATGATAATAAAAATACTCTCACTTTGGAATATGTTAATGGCATTCATATTGCAGAACTTGCTCAACCGGATTTCAAAAAAATATCTGAAATGTATATTGCTTTACACTCTCTTGAATCAAAGCATGGCAAGTGTATCTGCCATTCGGATAACAATCCGAAGAATTATCTTTTTGCGGATAAGAAATATTACATGCTCGATTTCTCAGATTGGAAATATGATTTTCCCGAAACTGATTTAATTCATTTTCTACTCTTTTGGGCTTCAATTTATGATGCGAAAAAATTCCATCTAATTTTTCACGATTTTGTAAAAGCTTACACATCCGAAATGCCAATCAATCCTTTGGAATGGGAAATGCTGCTTCCTGAAGTGATAAAAAAAATCGATATCCGAAGGGAAAGGTTTGATAAAAAGGAAAGAACTCCAAATCCTGATGTGAAAAGGAATCGAGAGATTTTATCTGAAATAAGTTTTTAGTTTAACCTCATCCTCAGTCCTTATCCTGCGAGGAGAAGGAAGCTTTTTTCTCGTTCCAATGCTCGGATTTGATTGGATGCGAGTCGTAACGACTGAAAGGAGTGCGACTCGTGGACAAGAACAATCATCCCCAAGTCACACCTCGTCGCGAGTCAGGTCTGATATCAACATAGGAGCGTTGTAACAAGAAAAACACTTACACTAAATCTGAAAAACAATAGCACAAATTTTTTATTGACACTTATGGCGGTCTATTTCTTCTGGTTTTTGATACTCTTATGTATCATTAAACATTAGATTGAGGAGTTTATGAAAAAATATCTTTATGATCAAAATCTTCATTGGCAAGAAAAAAAATATGAATCAGGAGTTCAGAGAGAATTATTATCAGAAATTAAACTGGTACTTGACACTGACCAAATAATAGCAATTTCCGGTGTTCGTAGATGTGGAAAGAGTTTCCTTCTTAAACAGATAATCAATTATCTGACAGAAACCGGAGTTCAAAGCCAAAATATTCTATTCTTAAATCTGGAATTCCCAACTTATGCCAGCGAAAATTCTAACGAAATCCTATCTCAAGTATTCGAATTATATTTTCGCATCCAAAATCCTGAAGGTAAATTATATATTTTTCTGGATGAAATACAAACGATTAACGAGTGGGAGAAATGGTTAAAATATCAATATGACCAACGAAAAGGGAAAATAAAATTTTTCATTACCGGCTCGAATAGTCAGTTGTTATCCAGTGAATTTGCTTCCAGATTGTCAGGAAGAGTTATCGAAAAAGTATTATTTCCATTTTCGTTTTCAGAAGTATTAGATTTTCACAAAATCTCTCATTCAAATATGCAGGAAATATATACTCAAAAAGAAAAAATATTACATTATTTTGATCAATATCTGGAATACGGTGGAATGCCGGAATTACTACCGATTGAATTAATCGAAACCAAAAGGGAATTGCTTTTATCATACTTTAATACAATTATTTACAAAGATGTTATTCCCCGTTTTTCTATTCGTTCAGATAAAACTGTGTATAGATTAGCTCTTTATCTTCTATCAAATTCTGCTTCGCTGATGAATATAAAAAAAATGTCAGAATACCTGCAAATAAAAAAGAGGGAACAAACCCGTTTATTTTTAGATTATCTCCAACAATCTTATCTGAATTTCATTTTAACTAAATTCGATTTTTCTCATAAGATTCAACTACTCTCTCAAAAAAAGATATATAGTATTGATACAGGATTTGTTAATCTTTTACCTCTAAGGTTCTCTGCAAATAAAGGGAAACTACTTGAAAATGTTGTGTTTTTGGAATTAAAGAAAAGATTCGATGATGTATATTATTTCAGGAATGATTCAGGAGAATCTGATTTTATAGTTCACAATCAGTTAAAGCAAATAGGAGCATATCAGGTCTGCTATGAACTTGACGAATCAAATCGAAGTCGTGAATTTAAAGGTTTAGCTTTGGGTTGTAAGAAAATAAACATCAAAAAGGGTTATATAATCACTTTTGATCAAGAAGATATTTTGCAGGAAAAAGATATTGAAATCGAAATGATCCCATTCTGGAAATGGGCTTTGTCTGAATAATTAATTTATTGAGTAAGAGAAATGATTTAAATTTGATTTGACAATAATATTGTTTTGATAACTTTCGAAGGCAGGAAATCGAAATGGATAAAAATGAAATTTTAAATTATCTGAAAAGCAATAAACAATATTTAAAAGATAAATTTCATCTCACAAAAATTGGTTTATTTGGTTCGTTTAATAAAGATATGCAAACTGCTGAAAGTGATATTGATCTTTTAATAGAGTTTGAAGCTGATACGAAAAATATCTCAGATAAAAAAGAAGAATTGAAGCATATTTTGAAAAACAAGTTTGATCGAAATGTGGATATTTGCCGGGAAAAATATTTGAAAGCTTATATAAAAGAACACATTATTCGGGAAACTCTTTATGTCTTCTGAAAAAAAAATAGGAGTGAACTATGGAATTTGATTTAATATCCTTATTGATTGGTTTTGGTGTTGGCTTAATAATCATATTTTTCATTTGGATCAATGGTTTATCTAAACGTAGGGTACTAAAAAAAGAGATTAAAGAACTTAAAGCTCATCTTCATACTCAAATGGAAATTAATGCAAAAGGTAATATTGGTTCTCAGAAAGAATTGGAATCTTTAAAGAAGAAAAACGAAAATCTGCGAATTACTATTGCAACCATAAAAAACAAACCCGGAAGAGCTGACCTTCGAACTTTATATGTTTACGATAAAGCGATTCATAAACTATATGAGAAAACACCTGGTTTTGCTGGAGCTTGGGAAAGCGTCTTGAAAGAAGCTGATGAAGAAATCCAGCAAACAGAAAAAGGAAAAATACCTCTTATTCGAAAAATATTCAGACCTTCTTTATCAAAAGAGGTTACTCCTGCTATTACGTCAGATTCTGAAGAAGATTAATAATTTCAGTTCAAGTAATCATTTTTACTAATGAAAAAAAAGCGTATTATTTTTTACATTATTCTTATTTTTCTAATTTTTTGTTTTTATATGATTTCAGCAGATAATAAACCACAAAAGGAGAATAACAAAATTAAAACAGACTTTTCAAAAATTAAAGAACTCTATTTAATTTATCCAGAAAGAATAAAAGAAGATGACTGTGATTATGATGAATTATCAGATTTTTATGACGAACTTATTAAACGTATACCTAAAAATATTGAATTAAACATTTTTGTAAAAACAAAGAAAATTGGCGAAAAGATAACAAAATTGCGAACAAATCTTAATTATATTGTAAATAGTGAATTAAAATCCATATGGCTAAGAGATTTTGCAGGTTTCAATTTTGACGATAAAATTGTTAAACCAATTTTCAAACCAAAATATAGTTATAGTAAAACAGCTAATTT
>CAYWJN010000087.1:0-9955 GCA_964457455.1 uncultured Candidatus Cloacimonadota bacterium | reverse complement strand
ACTGTGTGGACTACCAGGGTATCTAATCCTGTTTGATACCCACACCTTCGCAATTTAGCGTCAGTAATGGTGTAGAAGACCGCCTTCGCCGCCGGTGTTCCTCCTGATATCTGCGCATTCCACCGCTACACCAGGAATTCCGTCTTCCCCCACCTTACTCTAGAATGACAGTATCAAATGCCGTACATCGGTTGAGCCGGTGCCTTAAACATCTGACTTACCATTCCGCCTACTTGCCCTTTACGCCTAGTAATTCCGGACAACGCTTGCCACCCCCGTGTTACCGCGGCTGCTGGCACGGAGTTAGCCGTGGCTTATTCCTATACTAATATCTCTCTCAATAAGCTATTAACCTAATGAGCATTGCTCGTACAGAAAAGAACTTTACACACCGAAATGCTTCTTCGTTCACGCGGCGTCGCACTATCAGACTTTCGTCCATTGTAGACTATTCTCGACTGCTGCCTCCCGTAGGAGTCTGGGCCGTATCTCAATCCCAGTGTGGGCGACCACTCGTTAAAGCCGCCTACCAATCATCGCCTTGGTTAGCCATTACCCAACCAACAAGCTAATAGGACGCAGGCTCATCTCTAAGCGACAGCTTGAAACAGAGGCCATCTTTGAAGCCACCAATTATGTACTCTTAATAAATTCAAAGCACATTGTATGCACTCAAAATCTTTTTAATGTTGCAAATTTGAAAACACATTTGCTAACTGTGATTCAAATACATAATTGGTGGCTCTACATGCGGTATTAATCCCGGTTTCCCGGGGCTGTCCCCCACTTAAAGGTTGATTACCTACGCGTTACTCACCCGTCCGCCACTCTACTCGCTTTCCCGAAGGAAAACTTTCGCGTTCGACTTGCATGCCTAATCCACGCCGCCAGCGTTCGTCCTGAGCCAGGATCAAACTCTTCATCATAAAACATTTAATTCAATTTTCACTCACCACACTTCTATATCTTCTTTCTTATTAATTTTTTAAAGAACTAATGTATTCACTTAGGAGTAGACCAAACTGAAAATAGCCTTTTATATGTCAAAAGAAAAATTATTTTTTTACTTTTTCTTTGATTTTATTGGACAAATCTTTGCGTAAGCTTATAAAAATGTGAAACTTACACAAATAATATTTCATGCCAATTATCTTGAATATAAGGTTTCAAACAAACAGGTAAAGAAAAAGAACCATCCATATTTTGATAATTTTCTATTAAAGCTATGTAGGTTCGCGGAGTAGCCAGACCGGAACCATTCAAAGTATGAACAAATTTTACTTTACTATTTTCATCACGAAAACGTATGGAAGCTCTTCGAGCCTGAAAATCCTCAAAATTACTAACTGAAGATACCTCTAAATATTTTTTTGCTCCAGGAGCCCAAACTTCAATATCATAAGTTTTGGTAGACGCAAAGCTCAAATCTCCGGAAGATATTGTCATAATGCGATAATGTAAACCAAGTTCCTGCAAAATTTCTTCTGCATCCTTCAGCATCTCTTCTAAAGCATCATAAGAATTTCCCGGTTTTACAAATCTAACCATCTCAACCTTATTGAACTGGTGAAGACGTTGTAATCCTTTTGTTTCTTTGCCATAAGAACCGGCTTCTCTTCTGAAACAGGGACTATATGAAACAAATTTCTGCGGTAATATCTTATGATGAACAATCTCATCTGCAAAAATATTTGTAACAGAAACTTCGGAAGTTGGAATTAAAAATAAATCATCCTGTTCAATAAGATACATATCTTCTTCGAGTTTGGGAAGCTGACCCGTTCCAGTCAGCGTGCTCCTGTTCACGATAAAAGGAGCTGAAATTTCTTTGTAATCATGCTTTTTAATATGAAAATCTAACATAAAATTGATCAAAGCTCTCTCCAATAAAGCACCCTTATCGGTGTAGAGAGCAAATCCATGACCCGAAAGTTTAGCTGCTCGTTTGAAATCCAATAAATTATTTTGTTTTACAAGTTCAAAATGGTTTTTGGGTGCAAAATCAAACTCTTTTTTCTCTCCCCATTCCCGCACAAAAGTATTCGCAGATTCATCTCTTCCAATGGGAACACTTGCATGATGAATGTTTGGAACAGAAAGCAATTTCGTTTTTAATTCATTGGAAACAGAAGAAAGTTCAGTAGAAATTTTCTTTATCTCTTTGGAAATAGTACTCATTTGAGCAAGAAGTTTTGAAAAATCTTTATTTTCCTTTTTCAATTCAGGAATTTCTAATGAAACTCTTTTCTGCTCAGCCCGAAGAGTATCAAAATTAAATTGAAGTTCTCGCTTTTTTTTATCTAAACTCAGTATCTCATCTATATCTGCAGATTCGTTTTTATGTTTTACAGCCATCTTAACAATCTCAGCATTTTCACGAATGAATTTAATATCTAACATTTTTGACCTTTAATTCCTTGCAGCAATATCAATCATTTCAGAAAACTTCTCAATATCAAGAGAAGCTCCACCAATCAAACCACCATCAATATCAGGTTGGTTCAATAAATCCTTTATATTTTGAGGTTTTGCACTTCCGCCATATAAAATTGGTAAATTTTCAGCAATACTCTCTGAATAATTATCTGATAACCATTTCCGAATAAATTTATGAATCTCCTGTGCTTGCTGCGGAGTTGCAGTTTTACCGGTACCAATTGCCCAAATCGGTTCATAGGCAATCACAATATTTCTATCAATTTCAATATCTTTAAAAACCTCTTTTAGTTGGTTTGTGATGATTTTTTTTGTGATACCAATTTCACGTTCTTCCAGAGTTTCACCAATACAGACAATAGGAAAAATCTTATTTCTTTGGAGGATCTTCAATTTTGTGTTAATCATCTCATTAGTTTCATTAGAATATTTTCTTCGCTCGGAATGACCGATTATACAAAATTCTACATCCATAGATTTCAACATTGAACCTGATATTTCACCTGTAAACGCACCAAATTCGTGTGTGCTAATATTTTGCGCTCCAATAGAAAACTTATTTTCAAAAGCGATATCTGTAGCCATTTCCAAATAAAGTGCTGGAGGACAAATCACAACCTCAATATTATTAAGTTCAACTTCATCCAACAAATCTGTTAAATCCAATAAAAATTCTTCTGTTTCCTGAAATGTTTTATTCATTTTCCAGTTACCAGCAATGATATTCTTTCGCATAATTTACTCCATAGAAAAGTTTACTTATATGATTAAGAGAACACAAGAATTTAATCCTCGCATTCTCCAAATCTTTAAATCTAAATTCGGATAAAAAACTATTCGGATTCTATACTTTCAATAAACCCTTGAGCAACTTTTTTATATTTCGAATCGTTTAAAAGGAAAGTAAAATCTGCTTTTGCAGCTTCCTTCTCTCCCCTATCGAACTTGATCATAGCTCGATAATAAATAGCATCGCTGTTATTTGGTTTATTCTCTAGAAGAAGTGCAATTTTTTCCAGAGCTTTATTGTAATGTTTATTATCATAATATTTTGTGATCAGCAGCAGAGTAATATTGTTGTCATATTTTAAAGCATTTGATTTTTCATAATTTTCCATTGCTTTTGTATTGTTCTTTAATTCTTCATAAAGTGCTCCCATATTTTTGTATGTTTTGGCAAGTACACTTTCTTTGGGATTGGTTTGAATAAAGTCCTCATAAGCTTTCACTGCTGCCTGGTTATCTCCGAGCTTAAGATATAATGTAGCGATATTTTTAATTACTTTGGAATCCTTTTTTAATTCGTACGCCTTTTGATACCAAACTAAAGAGTTGTTATAATCTTCATTATCAAGATATAAAGAAGCTATTTCTTTTTCAATCTTGAAAGTCCGATTATCCTTGTCAAAAATTGTTAAAACTTCAATGGCTTTATCAAGTTCATTTAATTTTTTCTCATAGATTTGAGCAATGGTTCTAACAGTTTTGGAATTGGAAGGATCTGATTTTAATTGAAGTTGAAGAATCGAAATTGCATCAATATATTTTCCGCCAAAATAATTAGCTTTAAAAAGTTTATCTAAAATATTTTTAATTTTACTTTCTACAGGAATTCCATCTTTCTCTTTTGCTTCCTCAAATTTAGCAATTGCTTCATTATACTTGACAACTGCACCTAAATATTCTTTAGTAGTAAATAAAGAATCTGCAAAATATTCAAGCTCATTGCCAATTCTTTCCAAAGATTTCTCTGCTATTAAAAGAGAACAAATCACCATAATTAAGAAACTTACAATAATTACTTTTTTATACATTCTTTCCTCCAAAATTTTGGTTAGACATTTTTTTTTGTTTTCTTTTGATGTCAATAATTCTGTTGAAAATTAAGTTTTCTGCTTGTTCCCGTGCTCCCGCGTTGGAACATAATCTTGCCAACTAATTCTGTCATTCTCGTGTAATCGGTAATCTACTTTGTAATAGATACCCACTTTCGTGAGTATGACACTGTTTATCAGACCTGACTTGCGGCGACTTGTCTGGGCGTAATAATAATGAAGACTGAAGTGTGAGTTGGGGATGATTGCCTCATCAAATCATTCTGTCATTCCCATGTAAATGGGAATCTGCTCGGTTTCTCAGACAGAAGTGTCTGAGCTACATTCTAATAAAACCGAAAATTTTCCAGTTTCATCTGCTTTTCCAGATCCCACTCTCCAGGTTGCCAATTCCTAACATGAATTATCGGTTTCTCACCTCTGAAATCTGTGAGCAAGAAGAGATATCCTTCATCTTTGTATGTAGTTGAGAAATAGTTCTGCTTCATGGAAACACCATAAATTTTTTCTACAGGAGCTGAGTTAATATTGAAAGTATCAAATTGAAGCCAGACAAACTTATTATTCCTGAAAACATCTTTTTGTCTCTGAATATGTTCCTTTTTGGTTCGTTTGAAATAGATTATTTCTTTCTCAGAAAAATCCGTTCCGATCTCTTTATCCAGTTTAGTTCTGGTCACCACTTTCCCTGTGATTATGATAGCATCCTCAGAATAGAGAGTTTCAATATCTTCGATATTTTTAGTAGTGTAAGATGTCTTATAATTTTCCAGAAATTTAATAGCAATTTGCCGATAATCCCAATCACCGGAAGCAGTTCCCTCAGATTCAAAAAGCTTGTGTAAAGCAGGATTTATCGTGTAACAGAAATTGTAGATTTTGCCATTCTCATCAAAATCGATAACCACAGTTTCATTCCTGGTGGGAAATCCCTCACAACTTACAGACACACCAAACTGACGTACTTCCCAACCAAAATCGGTTTTGTTGATATCTACTGTTTGAGGATATACAAGCAGTTTTGTATGATTGTTATCAATCACTTTATTCATACGAATTATGATATTTCTATCAGAAAAGATACTTTCATCATCAATTAGCTCATTATCCAGAAAAGCAAAAAGTTTGCCTACATTATCAATGATTTTATCTTCTATAAGACAGTTGGATTTATTAGTAAATTTTATGTTAGAAATTCTTTTATTCTTCCTTATAAAGGGATATTTAATCGGTTTCTTTTGTAACTTAATTTCCCGGCAGATTTCTAATTGGTCGGATGCAAAAAGTTTGCTTAAGATTTCTGTTTCCTGCGAATAACTGTTATACAGATTTTCCTTCACATCGATCTTCAGGGATAAGGTTTCCATTTTTTTATATTCTTTTCCCCAGAGCTCTATTTGAAAATAATTCGAGTTCGTTTTCTGAGGTATAAAATCATGAAGGTCATAATAATAAATGTTCAGGTCATTCACAGGTTTATTTTGATATGAGACATTCAGAATGATAGTTCGCGTTTCATACTTGTAATCGTTGGAAACCAAAGAAAACTGGATCTCTTCTGCAATATCTTTTATCAGATAGAAAATATATTCTGCAGAATATACTTTGTTTTGGAAGGAAATTTTCCGCTCCTGCAGAGCTTCGATAGCAATTGCAGCGCGATAATAATTTCTGAATGTTTTCCCAAGTTGTTTCGACTTAAGATTTTCTTCAGCCTCACGTAGAAATCCTCTGATCTCTTTTTTCTTGGTTTCAAAAATCTTCTTATAATCTTCTTTTTTGATGAAACGCAAAACGTGAAAAACCGGACCTTTCTTATAGCTTAACTGCCCCACATCCGGAAGCTCTCCGTACGTATAAATATTCAGTACTTTCCCCAGATTTTCTTTTGTTTCACCCTCGAAGGTTTCACCTGTTGTAGCTTTGATTTCCGAGCAGATTACTACAAAGATTGTGCTCATCAGATTTTGCAATGCCTGCCGGTCTGTTTCTTTTCTCTGTTTTCCTTCCGCATAACCAAAATAGTAGAATTCCGGTTGAGATTGGATAGCATTCATTTGCAGTTGAATAGATTGAAAATTATCTTGTGCCTGCAAAAGAGCAGGTATTATCAACAAAATAAATAATAATTTTTTCATCTTGCTTTCCTTTTTTTTCACCTTGTTCCCAGTTTTCACCCGTAATGCGACCAGCTTGGTCGCTACTAAATCTTAAACAAACCGGTTGATGTTTCTCTCGACCTGGCGTAATGCGACCAGCCTGGTCGCAAATCTGCTTTTTGTTTCTCGACCTGGCAGGTCGAGTTACTTTCTTGGATGATACCTATATTCCTCAATAATAAAATCCCTGTCAATGTTCGTATAAATCTGCGTGGTATTTATGCTGGCATGACCCAAAAGCAATTGTACGGAAATTAAATTTGCTCCACCTTCCAAAAGATGTGTAGCAAAGCTGTGACGGAATGTATGAGGAGAAACATGTTTTTTTATGCCAGCTTCCAGAGATATTTTCTGAATTATTTTCCAAACACCCATTCTGCTCATCTTTCTACCAAATTTATTAAGGAACAAAACTGCTGTTTCTTTATTCTTTTTGAGATTCGTTCTTCCATTCTCATAATAATTTCTCACAAAATCAAACGATTCTTGGGCAATTGGTACAACTCGCTGCTTACTGCCTTTTCCCATAACTTTTACAACTTTCTCATTCCAAAAAATATCATGAATGCTAAGGTTAATAGTTTCCGAAATACGCAATCCGCTGGCATACATCAATTCAAACATTGCTTTGTTACGCATCCCCAGAGCAGTATCCACAGATATGCAATCTAAAAATTTATTCATCTCTTTGATGGTGAGAACATCAGGAAGTTTCTGAGTGTATTTTATTGGAGGAATTTCGTTAAAGTTTAATGAGATTTCAATATTTTCTTCTTTGAGGAATTTGAAAAAAGCCTTTAATGAACTTCTTTTGCGGGCAATACTGGAACTTAATATTCCAATTTCCTGAAGATTTACAAAATAATCTACAATATCCTTTTTTGCAATTTGTTCAGCTTCTTTATGAATATAACACAAGAAATCCGATACATCATGATAATAGGCTTCCACGCTGTTTTGGGAAAGCCCTTTCTCCACTTTCAAATGATATTGAAAGCTGTTTAAATATGCCAGGTTATGAGGGGAAATTATATTATCAATTTTCATTTTTTATCACAGAGCCCACAGAGAACACAGAAGAGAATTTTTTATTTTTTTTCTTCTTCATTTTCATCAAGAACCGTGAATTCAGCATCAATCGGAACTTCATTTTTGGGATCAAGTTTGGAAGAAAAAAACTTTCTCTCTCTTCTTCTAAAATAGAGATACAAAATTATTAATAATGGAATCGAAATAAACCAGAATCTGATTCCGTACATAATAATAAAACGAAAAAATCTGACGATTATGAAAAAAACAAGAAACCAGGTAATATATCTAATAAAAAAGTTCAAAAATCTGTTCATTATTTTTCCTCTAATAGCTGACGAAATCCCGGTGAAAAAACAGATTGCGAGTTAATTTTTAGAAATTCGGTTATTATCAGATTTCTTTCTTCTCTATCATATGTCAATTGTGTCAGTTTCAAAAGAGCATAATCAGCCAAAATCTCATTAGTAAAATCCTGCGAGAAAATGATTTCAGCTTGAAAGAAATCACCGGATTCCCAAGCCCAATCTCCAGCTAAAATCAGCATTTCTTCATTCTGAGTTTCTTCATAAATAGAAAAAAGAAGATTGATGGCTTCCTCAATTTTATAGAGTTGTCTTTTCCTGAAAGCATCCAAAAAGCTCTCACGTGCTGTCCCCTGCAAATTTGTTATAATCAAAGAAAATAACAAAGCATTATTTACAAGTTCATTTTCCGGAATATTTATGATGAGTTCTCCCAGCAGACTATCAGCAGCTTCATCATTTTCCATCTCTGCCATGAGAAATGAATAATAATAACCAAGTTTAAAAATTTCAGAGCCTTGCTCTTCTTTATACAGAAGATTTCTTAATTTCTCTTTTCCTGGTTCCAGTTGATCTGTCATAATAAGAAAATGGATAATTCTAAATTCAACTTCCTTTTGCTCTTTCTGATTAAAAGCAAAGAACTTAGCTTCATCCAAATAGTTAAGAACCAACTCATTTGATTCATTCTGGCGAATAGCAATATTTGCCAGAATTTCCCTGCAAAAACGATTTGCTTTTGTTCGATAACGATATTTAACCTTTTGCAGTTCCTTATCATTATAAATTTGTAAGAGTATCTTTTCTGCTTCCTGCAAATTATTTTGTAAAATAAAGATCTGAGCGATTTTTATTCTGGCATCTGCAATCAAATTTGGTTCCTTTATTTTCTGAATATACTGATTGTAAGCCTGCTCAGAAACTTCAAAATTATCCGATGCAAACTGCTCATCAGCGAAATTTTTTAGTTTATTCTTATCGAGCAAATCATATTGCAAAAGGGCTTGTTCATAATTTCCAATATAAGCAAGGGAAAGAGCAAAAATCTCAATCACCTGTTCATTTTCGGAATATTTGACAAATTGCTCAACAGCTTTTATCTGCTTTTCATCATCATCCAGAATCCTTTTCAGCCGGTTTACAACATAATGAAAATAGGATTTATTCTGCTCGAGATGCTTCAAATACTCCTGAATAGCTTTATCATATTCTTTTACGTTCTGATAATTAGCTGCCAATTCTCGTGTAAACAGGTATTCATCTCCTGCGATATTTCTTGCCTTAATCAGAATTTTTATGGCATTTTCATTCTGTCTGTTCTGCTCAAAAACAGAAGAAATAACTCGATAATAATTGATTTTCCCGGAATTCTCTTTTAAGAAATTTTTAGATAGATTGAATGCTTTTGCCGGTTTTCCTTTGCGAATCAAAATTGTAATCCTCAAAGTAGTTTTATCGATTTCTGGAAAAATACTTTGATGCTTATCCAAAAGGTTTTCTGCTTTCTCAAGTTTGGAGGTGATGAGAAAGTTATTTATCAGTTTGCGAACAACTCTGTAATCGATTGGAAATTTTTCCAGAATGATTTCATAAATCTCATTTGCCTTTTCATATTGTTTTCTTTTTGTAAGATTGTCTGCTTGTTTGAGATAAATCGTTTTCTCATCATATTGAGAAAATAAACTGATGGAGAATATCAGCAATAAAAATATGAATTTAATTTTGTTAAACTTCATTTTTCAATTTCTCTTTTTTTACTCTCAACTTAAGTCAAGTCCGACTAAAGTCGTTCTTAACTCAAGTTTTAGAACCTACACAATTGCTTTAATCCTATCATCGAACAACTCTAAATATCTGCTTTTCGCTTCATCACTCAAAAAAGAAACTTGTATCAAATCATAAACTCTTTCTTTCTTCATCACGAATTCATCTAAAAATCTTTCTGCTCTAACCTTTTTTATCTTCAGTTTTTGCGCAAGTTCCAGGAAATCCAACCGTTTATAGAATCCATTAATCTTGTAACTTTCAGTTTCGAAATCTGTGAAAAGATCGAGAGCTAACCTTGATTCTGTAGGGAAATGAATGCTGGTATTTAAAACATCATAAGCTGGAGAAAGAACATAATCTTCATCATTACTTTCCAGAATTGAAAAGTTCTTTAAATGAGCATCACCATTACCAAATACATAAT
>CAYWJN010000086.1:0-10197 GCA_964457455.1 uncultured Candidatus Cloacimonadota bacterium | reverse complement strand
CCAGAAACCATACCAGTTGAATAAAAAAAGATTCAACGGCATAAATTCGCAAGGTTTCATTATTTCTTTGTTATGGGAATATTGCGGAAAGAAACCTTGAAATTTCCATTATCCTTTGCCCAAAGTCCAAGTTCAAATAAAGAAATTAATTTAATATCTTTATTAACTTTCTGGAAAATCAAACTTGCTGCAGTTGGTATTTCCGAAACAAGATTATGCTTAATATGACCATCGTTGGTTTTATTGGCGAATTTCACAGTTTGTGGTTTATACTCGTTGCCGGCTTCATCAAATATCCTGGAATGAGGTCTGCGATATTTATGATGAATATCCAATTCCCTGTCATCGATTTTATTAGTAATCTTAAATTCGATGATAAGAGTTCTATCAACCATTTCGCAGGAAATAACCTCAAAAATAAAATCATAGAGTTCAACTACAAATTTCTGAGGTTTTTCCGGTTCAGGAACTGGTTCGGTTTCCGGTTCTTCTTCAGGTACAGGATTTAGAATAGCTTCCGGTTTTTCCTCAATAATCTCTTTACTCAAAGAATAATTAAATATCGTGTTTTTAGAACTGATCTCAATAATTTCATCAATTTTTTGATAGCCTTCTTTTTCGATCTGAAATCTATACTTTCCCGGAGGAAATCTGAAATTACTTTTATCTAAAACTTTATTATCGAGTATGACTCTATCTGCTGCAGGTTCAATATTCATCGTAACTTCTACATCCGGGATAGTTTCCAATCTCACATAATAAACAAGTCCTTTTTTAAGACCTTCTGTAGGAACATCAACTGTTAAAGACAAATATTCAGGAGCTTCAAAAGTAATATTTTTTTCTTTATGGGTAATGTAAAAATAATATTCTCCGGGTTGGATAGTTTCTGTCTTATAGATTTTTTGCTTCAAAGAAAGTTTTTCCGGAACTTCAGATTCGACTCTGAGTACAGTGCAATACTCCATATCCAAATCATTTACAGGTTCCATCTGAGCCTGAAAATCGCTCGGTAATTCCCTGAACTCTTTTAAATTGAATTCCAAAGCATTCAAAGAAATAAAAAAGACTAATATCAAAAATAAACAAATTTTTTTCATGATTATCTCCTCTTGGTTTTTTTTTCATATGAGTTATTTTTTTATGTGTCAAAAAAAAGGCAAGAAAATACTTTCTCTCCTTTTGTGTTTTTGATTCTTATTACTTCTTAGGAAAACATGGGAACTAATTTTATGCTTATTCCGGATCAGTATCTTCTTCTTCAGGCGGTTCAATATTGGGAGCGGATTTCTTTTTTTGGAACATCTTGATAATACCTACGATACATTTGATGATTAGTTTGATCAAACCCGGCAATAATTTTAAAATAAAAATTATGACCCTTACCAACATTTTTAACATGTCTGCGCCTGCATTGTCACTCATTTTTTTCTCCTTATTTTTACTTTGTAAACCTTAATGCAGCTTCCTTGATTATATTGCTTTTTCGATATATTCAACTGTGAGTCTGATAGTTGTAAGGCTATCGTCATCTGCGATGTCAATTTCGAATTCTTCTTCAAATTTGGAAAATAAGAAAGCTTTTTTAGGATAATCAGCACCTAAATCTTCAATGAAACGAGCATTATTTACTACATCTTCCTTATCACAGCCAAGAATTTCAACTGTAATATTTTTTACTCTTGTAAAAACATTCATTTTCTACTCCTTTTTTTTATTTTTTAAGGGTTCTGCATATTTCAATTTCTAACTCACCTTCTGTCCCTCTCTTCAAAAAGAGGGATGACTTCATTTTCCCCTTCTCTTGCAAGAGAAGGGGTTCGGGGATGAGTTGAATAATTGGATTTTCTGATTTTTCTTCATAATTCTCAAAAACACCCAATTATGCAGAACTCATTTATTTTTTTCAAAGGTCTACTAAATTAGAATTTCTTCATAAAAACCCTTTGGAAGTTCATAAGTTGCTTAAATATACAGATGAAAATTCCTCACATACTTAATGATACAGATTATCGGCAATAACAAAATATTAAAAAGATACCATACAATTGGAACACCTATCTTTAAAGCAAGTCCAATTATAGGTGCAGGATTGAAAGTGGTTTCATCACGTGTACTGCCATCGCTGTATTTGTATCTGGTTGTATATCCTGCAGGCTGATTGACAAGGAAATTGGAAATACCGCGATGAATAGATTTGAAAAAATTGCCTGTGGCTGCCATTATTCTTTTTT
This sequence comes from uncultured Candidatus Cloacimonadota bacterium, assembly GCA_964457455.1. Taxonomy (GTDB): domain Bacteria; phylum Cloacimonadota; class Cloacimonadia; order Cloacimonadales; family TCS61; genus JABMPU01. The sequence goes on along the minus strand of CAYWJN010000086.1, from coordinate 7,963 downwards.
CAGCTGCTCGCTTATCTAAAACAAATTGAGGTACAAAGCTCACAAAATAATAGGCACTGGCACTTATAAGAAAGATGAATCCGTTTAGAAGTTTATTCATACCCCTTTTTCTACGGGCAGCATTTAATTCTTTAAGCACTTTTTTATTTGATTTATCCTTCAATTCTTGCAATTCTTTAGTTGATTTTTTTAAGTTTTTTTCTTTCTTTTTTAATTCAGCTTTCAGATCTTTCTCTGTGTAATTAGGATTTTGTTCAGCAGGAAGCTTCAGTTGTTTAATTCTGTTTTCCAAATAAGAAATATGGCTGGTTTTAGCAGCTATCAGTCCGTCTTTGTGTTTTTGTGCATATTCCAAAGTGGTATCTGATTTTTTAAAGGAGCCAAATCCTGGAATCAGAAAAATGAAAATAGCATACAACGCAGCTGCGATCATAAGTATGCGATTACCATCCCACACTTTTCCTTTACCGCTATCAACTACGTCCTGTAATTCTACAACACGATTTTTCACCCAATCGTCTGTAGAATTTAGCTCTCTTGCTTCATCGATCAGTTTTTGAGATTCTTCAATTTGTTTCTTTTTGGTAGGTTTACGATATTCAATTTCATTTTCTTCATCTGTCTCTACCACGGTCCAAACCCGGAAAGCTTGCTCTAATAGGTCGGCAGCTTTTTGATCGGTTTCATTCCAGCCCTCTGTCTCGGGTTCTTCGTCGGTTGGTGCGTCTTTAAAATAATCGTCGACTTTTAAAGTATCAATCGTTTCCTTTGAATCTTTTTCATCTTTTTTTCCCATTTTTCCTCCCAATTGATTTTTTATTTTTCTTATTTACAAAAAGATTAATAAGTGGCAATTTATTTCTTCAAAAGAAATTTATAAACCGGTTTAACTGTCTTTGTCAAATTCCCTAAAAGCATTCTGATAGAAAACTTGCCAAAATTTCAGCAAATATTAATCAGGAAATTGAAAGAGAGGATAGGTGAATAAATTTAAATTAGTATCAGATTATAAACCAAAAGGTGATCAGCCGCAAGCTATCCAAGAGCTTGTTCAAGGCGTCATCAATGAAGATAATTATCAGACTCTTCTGGGTGTTACAGGTTCGGGAAAAACCTTCAGCATTGCCAATGTGATTGAAAAAGTGAATAAACCAACTCTGGTAATCTCTCATAATAAAACTCTGGCTGCTCAACTTTATGGGGAATTCAAACAATTATTCCCGGAAAATGCAGTTGAATTTTTCATCAGTTATTACGATTATTATCAACCGGAAGCTTACATTCCCGGAAAAGATATTTACATTGAAAAAGATTCGGATATAAACAGCCAGATAGAAAAACTGCGGCTGCATGCAACCATGTCTTTGATGGAACGCAAAGATGTGATCATTGTTGCCAGCGTTTCCTGCATTTACGGGTTGGGAATTCCACAGGAATATCAGAATGCTCTGGTTCGGATAAAAAAGGGAGATAGGATAGACCGCGATGACCTTCTTAGGAAACTCATAAAAATTCATTATGGTAGGAATGATATTGCTTTTGAGAGGGGAGCTTTTCGTGTGAACGGAGATATTGTTGATATTTATCCTGCCTATATGGAACATTCGATCAGGATAGAATTTTTTGGTGATGAGATCGAAAATATTTCCAGAATAAATCCTCTTGATAATCATATTCTGGAAGTTGTAAATGAATATCCCATCTATCCTGCCAATCATTTTATAACTTCCAAATCTATCCTGGAAAAAGCTATTTCTACCATCAAACAAGAATTAAAAGAAAGGGTGGAATATTTTGAAAAAAGCAATAAATTATTAGAAGCCCAACGTATAGAACAGAGAACGAATTTTGATATTGAAATGCTGCGTGAACTTGGTTATTGTTCCGGAATTGAAAACTATTCACGTCATTTAACCGGAGCAAAAAAAGGTGAACCTCCTTATTGTTTGTTAGATTATTTCCCTGATGATTTTCTTACTATAATTGATGAATCTCATGCTTCAATTCCGCAGGTTCATGCTATGTATGGAGGAGATTATACACGTAAGAAAAACCTAGTAGATTTTGGATTCAGGCTTCCTTCAGCATTTGATAATCGCCCTTTAAAATTCGATGAGTTCGAAAAAAAGAACAAACAGGTAATTTTCATTTCTGCAACTCCCGGAGATTATGAGCTCTCTAAAACTGATGGTGTTTTCGTGGAACAGGTTATTCGTCCCACCGGTCTTCCAGACCCGGAAATAGAAGTGAAACCTGTTTCTACTCAGGTTGATGATCTTTTGGAACAGATAAGAATCAGAGCAGCTAAAAATCAGAGGGTACTCGTTACAACTCTCACTAAACGGATGGCTGAAGATTTGAGTGAATATCTTTCCAGAGCAGGAGTAAAAGTGCGATATATGCACAGTGAAATCAATACTATCGAGCGTTCGCAAATTATTCGAGATTTAAGATTGGGTGAATTCGATGTGCTGGTGGGGATTAATCTTCTGCGTGAGGGTTTGGATTTACCGGAAGTATCTTTAGTTGCCATCTTAGATGCAGACAAAGTAGGATTTCTACGCTCAACACGTTCTCTCATTCAAACCTCCGGAAGAGCTTCCCGCAACATTGAAGGAAAGGTCATTTTATATGCTGATAATCTGACAAATGCAATACAGGAAACTATGCGAGAAACCAACCGCAGAAGGCAAAAACAACTGCAATATAACAGGGAAAACAAGATAACTCCAAAAAGCATTAAGAAAAATATTGACGACATAATGGCTTCCACAAGTGTGGTGGAAGGTTATGCGAAATCTGAAGAAAAAAAGGTGTTATCTGATAAAGATAAGTTTATGGATTATTTGAATTTAGACTCGAAAGAGCAGATAATGAAATTGCTTCAAAGAGAAATGAAAGAAGCGTCAAATAATTTGGAATTTGAAAAGGCAGCAGAAATCCGTGACAGGATATTTGAGCTGAAGGAATTGTAATTAATTTCATTTTTAAAATGAATTCACATTTAAATTTTATTCACATTTTTTTATTAACGAAATAATCTAACCGAAAAAATTATGTATTCACTTTTTAATGTTATTATATCTATGTAATAGTTAAATTTTGAGATTTTCCGGAAGGAGAAATAATGTTGCAAAAGAAAAAGAAAAATAAGATTGAAAAACATAAAGAAGGTACAATCATTCATACTGATGATTCATCCGTTAAAATGGAAGTGGAAGTCGATGAGGTGAAAACAGAAGGTGATTATAAAAAATCACCTGTTTATATCTATCACGACTGGTGTGTTAATTGCGGAATATGTGTAGAATTCTGTCCCACCAAAACTTTGGCAAGGAAACCGGATGGTTCACCTTATGTTGCTAATCCCGAAAAATGTATTCATTGTGAGATGTGCGACAGACTATGTCCAAATTTTGCCATAACCGGTGCGAAAAAGTAAGGGAGGAAAAAATGGCAAAAGAAGAAACAAAAAAAAACCACAATAAAATGACTTTGATGCAGGGTAACGAAGCTATTGCTCGTGGAGCTTTAACTGCCGGGTTAAATTTTTACGCAGGTTATCCCATCACACCATCAACTGAAATTGCTGAGATTCTTTCTGCGGAACTACCAAAAAGAGGTGGAGTTTTTATTCAGATGGAAGATGAGATTGCAGGAATTTCAGCAGTGATCGGAGCTTCGCTTGCAGGAGCAAAAGCAATGACAGCTACCAGCGGTCCGGGATTTTCTTTGATGTTGGAGGGGATTGGTTTTGCCAAAATGACGGAAACTCCCTGCGTTGTTGTAAATGTGATGCGGGGTGGACCAAGTACCGGTTTGCCGACCAGTCCTTCACAAAGTGATATCATGCAGTCACGATGGGGCAATCATGGAGATGCTCCGGCAATTGTACTTTATCCGAATTCTGTTAAAGAGAGTTTTGAATTAACTATCAGAGCTATTAATTTGGCAGAAAAATACAGAACCTGTGTAGTTCTTCTTACAGACGAAGTTTTGGGTCATATGAGGGAAATGGTCGAGCTTCCGGATCTTAAGAATGTTAGAATTATCGATAGGATCAAACCCACTATTCCACCTGAATGGTATAGACATTATGATGAAAACCCGAAATACCGTACACCTTTAGCCAGTTATGGAGAAGGATATCGTTTTCATGTTACAGGTCTTGCTCATGATTTATATGGCTTCCCTACAAACAAAGCAGATGAAATTGAAACTATGATGAAGCGCTTACGTAAAAAAATTACTCATCATATAAAAGACCTTGTGCAGATCGAAAGTTTCCACATGGAAGATGCAACAACTGCCATCTTTGCAGCCGGGATAACTTCACGAGCAGCAAAAGCAGCAGTGAAAACAGCAAGAAAATCCGGAAAACGCGTAGGACTGCTTCGACCTCTCACGATCTGGCCTTTCCCGGACGAAGCTGTTAGAAAACTTCTCGACAGCAAAAAAACAGTAATCGTTCCAGAATTAAATCAAGGTCAGCTCTCATTAGAAATTAAAAGAGTATTGGGTGGAATCTGGAACTATGAAAACAGAAAAACCCGAAAAATTATCGAAGTACGAAAAACCAATGGAGAATTAATAACTCCTGCTGAAATTCTGAATGCAATAAAGGAGGCAAAATAGTGGCAAAAATACCTCAAAAAATAATTCATAACTATTTGAGACACAGAAAGCAGTTCCCTCATGTCTGGTGCCCAGGATGCAGTAATGGTATAATTCTTGGCGCAATTATCAGGGCAATCGATGAACTCAAATATGAGCGAGACGATGTTGCCATGATTTCCGGAATCGGCTGTTCAAGCAGAATGCCTGTTTATGTCGATTTCAATACGCTGCACACTCTTCACGGTAGAGCTCTGGCTTATGCAACTGGTGTGAAAATGTTTAAACCTGAAATGAAAGTAATTGTCATAACAGGAGATGGTGATGCAACTGCAATCGGTGGAAACCACTTCATACATGCATGCCGAAGAAACATCGATCTCACAGCAATCGTGGTCAATAATAATATTTATGGTATGACAGGCGGACAATATTCCCCAACTACTCCAACCGGTGATAAAGCCACAACATCTCCGTATGGAAATATTGATCCGGTTTTTGATATCTGCAAGCTTGCTTTGGGTTCCGGAGCTTCTTTTGTTGCACGTACAACTGCTTATCATGTGATTGAAGCTCAATCCTTCATAAAACAGGCTTTGGAACATAAAGGCTTTTCTGTGGTTGAGATTATGAGTGCTTGTCCCGTGATTTACGGTCGTTTGAATAAGAAGGGTGATGCTCCTACCATGATGAAAGAAATGAAAGAAAACGCTTTACTTACAGACAAATTTGATAAACTCGCACCAACAGAAAGAGAAGGAAAATATAAAAGAGGAATATTCAAACAGGAAATTCTTCCGGAATATACAAAAAAATACGCTGAACTGGTTGCTTCTTTACAGAGAGTGTGACCTTGCTAATGGATGGCTTGGTTGAATTAGTTGAACTGGGCATAAAAGAAATAATAAATTTCGTGTATTTTCGTGGGTTATTGAATTGATTGAACTGGGAAAAAAATAGGGGAGAAGTTAATGAAAAAACCTGAATTTAAAAAAGAAATAAGATTAAGCGGAAGCGGTGGACAAGGTCTTATTACTGCAGGTATCATCCTTGCCAGAGCTGCTGTTTTGGATAAAGCTATTGTTACTCAAACTCAAAGTTATGGTCCTGAATCTCGCGGTGGAGCCAGTAGAGCGGATGTTGTCATCAGTAATACCGAATTTTACTTTCCTGAAGCAACTCATTTTGATATTCTTCTCACTCTTACCCAGGAAGCTTATGACAAATATTCCGAGAATTTGAAAGATGATGGAATCTTAATTGCAGATAATACTTATGTAAAAACCATTACTCTGCAGTATTCCGAAATATATGAACTTCCTTTTACAGATATTGCTGCTGAAAAACTAAAATCCAGACTTCCTGCCAACATTCTTGCTCTTGCGTTTCTGGTCAGGAAAACTAAAGTAGTTTCAGAAAGCTCTCTGAAGAAAGCTATAAAAAGTTTCATCAAGCTCCGCTATGTTGATTTGAATTTAAAAGCATTAAAATTAGGTTTCAAGCTTGCAGATGAATATGAATCGGATTTGTGATGCTGAAGAAAGTAAATCATATTGGAATAGCTGTAAAAGATTTGGATGTTGCCATCGAATTCTACAAGAAATTAGGACTTGAAGTAGAAGCGATCGAGATAGTTGAATCTCAAAATGTAAAAGTTGCCTTTATTCCTTTAGGAGAAGTACGAATTGAACTTTTAGAAGCTACTACAGAAGATAGTCCTATTGCAAAATTTATCGACAAAAAAGGTGAAGGAATTCATCATATAGCTTTTGGAACCGACGATATTATTACAATCTTGAAACATGCTGAATCAAAGGATATTCGGTTGATTGATAAAGTTCCACGCAAAGGTGCTCATAATGCAGAAATTGCCTTTTTGCATCCAAACTCAACTCACGGAGTTTTACTCGAACTTTGTGAAGAAAAAAAATAGGCACTTACGGTGAAAAACATACCAATAAGTTTTCGTGAAATTATTTTATTAAATGACTAATTAAGAATTTCTAATTTCTCTATTCTGAAATCCGGAAATATTGAATTCACCTCTTATTAAAATTTCAAATAGTTTCAGATCAATATCATTAAAGAAATTGAAACCTTTGTAGTTACGATTATTTTCAGTAACAGGTTTTGATATTTTTTCCAGTTTTTTTGTGCCGACTTGATTATCTTCTATTGTTGAAATAAAATCCAAATACCTGGAATTACAAGCAGCTAACATTTTCATCAAAGGTGTTAGACTATAAATAGATTTACGCATTTGAGCAATTTTCATTTCAGTTGTTCCATCACGATGCCTTACCTCCCGGTAATGTTTAAAAAAGGATACATCATTGGTGGTAGTTTCAATCCGAAGAATTTGACCGAATTTATCATACATCTTGATCGATGTCTTACCCATTGAATGTTTTATTCTTGTGCCTTCTATACGAACATTATAACGATTTTCCATTTCATCCTCATAATTGGGATGAAGTTTTCTTCCCAAGAAAGTAGCAATATTATCAGGCTTGACAGTATGAATTGCAGAATAAGTCAAATTTTCGTATATTGCTTGTAAATATTTCTGTTTTGTGAAAATAATATCGGTAGCATATTCTGCCTGCATTATGCTCCAATGAAATGCAAGATCATATTCTTTTCCAACAGGACAATAAAGTTCTGCGAAACGATTCAAAATAGAGTGTAGTTTCTCAACTGATATTTCATCAGATAGTTTTTGAGCAGATTGAAAATCTTTCCCGATATATCGGGATAAATGCATTTTCTAACATCTGATATTTTATTTTATGCTGATCGAGTTTGGAAGCCAATAGGTTGTGTCCGTTGAAATAGATATGAACTAATCCGGGATGTTCACCTCTCTCTTTTATGATCTCTTTAATTCGTTCCTCTTTGCGAAAATTATTCTTTTTGATGTATTCTATTTCAAGATTATTTTCAGCAGCGATTTTTTCTGCGTTCTCTCGTATTTTCATCCGTAAAGGATCTGCAAACTTGGGAAAATCAAATATTTTAATATTGTTTATATACAGATAACTTGTCATTTCGTGTACATAATCAAAACATTGAAGAGTCCCTTTAATTACCACTCTATCAAAGCAAGAAACTATTCCTGAAATTTGTACTGAATATCGTTCTGTCATTGGTCTGATCTGCATAATACTCTCCTCAATTAATTTTGAGGAAAAAATAAAAAAGCATTGACTTTTAAAAAGCTTTTTTTGTTCTTTAAACATAATTTTAATTTATTTGTATTCATCGGTGATAATCCGTGTCCTTTTTGGTTCCGGTTTAGCCGAGTTAGGATATAAAGAATATCAAAATCGGGAACAAGGTGTAAGTTATA
>CAYWJN010000085.1:0-10320 GCA_964457455.1 uncultured Candidatus Cloacimonadota bacterium | reverse complement strand
ATATGCACAAAATAGCCGGCGAAATGCTGCCAACAGTTTTTCATGTTTCAGCCCGTTCTCTCGCAGTTCAATCTCTTTCCATTTTCGGAGACCATTCGGATGTGATGTCTGCCAGAAATACAGGTTTTGGTTTAATGGCAGAAGGTTCGCTTCAGGAAATTATGGATCTGGCAATCGTTTCTCATCTCGCTACATTAAAATCTAAAGTTCCGTTTCTCAATTTCTTTGATGGATTCAGAAATTCACATGAGATCCAGAAAATCGAAGTTATCGATTATGACACGATGAAAGATCTGGTTGAGATGGAATATGTGGAGGATTTCAGAAGCAGAGCAATGAATCCTGAAAGGCCTCTGGTAAAAGTTGGAGCACAAAATCCTGATGTTTATTTCCAGGGAAGAGAAACAGTGAATAAATATTATGATGCCACTCCGCAAATAGTTCAGAAATATATGGATAAAGTGGCAAAAGTAATTGGCAGGCAATATCATCTTTTCGATTATGTTGGTGCTCCGGATGCTGAAAAAATCATAATTGCCATGGGAAGCGGAATTGAAACTATCGAAGAAACCATTAATTATCTGAATAAAAAAGGTGAAAAATTAGGATTGGTAAAAGTTCGTCTTTATCGTCCATTCTCCATCGAAGCTCTCAAAAATGCAATTCCGAAATCTGTGAAGAAAATTGCAGTTCTGGATAGAACCAAAGAATGTGGTTCTGTGGGTGAACCGCTTTATCTCGATGTGGTTGCAGCCTTGAAAGACAGGAAAGATCTAACCATCATTGGCGGTCGTTACGGACTTTCTTCCAAAGAATTTACACCTTCGATGGTAAAAGCAGTTTACGATCATCTGGATGGAAAATGTACTCACGATTTTACAGTGGGCATTATTGATGATGTAACAGGTAAATCCCTAAAAATTAAAGAGCAGATAAATACGATTCCTGAAGGTACTATCAGTTGTAAATTCTGGGGACTTGGTGCGGATGGAACAGTGGGTGCGAATAAAAACTCGATCAAGATCATCGGTGATAATACTGATATGTATGCCCAGGGATATTTCCAATATGATTCCAAAAAATCCGGAGGGATCACGCGTTCACACCTTCGTTTTGGCAATAGTCCCATCCAATCCGAATACCTGGTAGAGAATCCAGATTTTGTGGGCTGTCATAATCAGGCATTCATCGGACGCTACGATGTTTTGGAAGGAATCAAAGAAAAAGGTGTATTCCTTCTGAATTCTAATTGGAAACAAGAGGAAGTTTTTGAACGCTTAACAAAAAAAATGCAGAAAACAATTATCGAAAAGAACGTAAAACTATATAATATAAATGCTCTCAAAATAGCAAATGAAGTAGGTTTGGGCAACAGAATCAATACTGTGATGCAGACAGCTTTCTTCCTTATTTCTGGAATCCTGGAAAGAGAACAGGCAATCAAGATGATTAAGAAAGCAATCGAAAAGGATTTCATAAAAAAAGGTAAGAAAATAGTTGAAATGAACTGGAAAGCTGTGGATAAAACAAATGAAGCTTTGGTTGAGATTCCTGTTCCAAAAGAACTTCCAAAGAAATGTGCTGAAATTAAAAAGCTCGTTCCTGACGATGTAGATGATTTCACTAAAAATGTAATCGAAAAAATCATGAGAGAAAAAGGTGATGAGATTCCAGTTTCAGCGATGCCATTTGATGGATTTGTTCCCTCAGCTACAACCAGACTTGAAAAACGTGGAGTTGCTCCTTTTGTTCCTCACTGGATTGCGGAAAACTGTATTCAATGTAACCAATGTTCTGTAGTTTGTCCTCACGCTGCCATTCGTCCCAAACTTATCAAAGAAGAAGATTTGAAAGATGCTCCTGAAACTTTCGAAACTTTAGATGCAATGGGAAAAGATAAGGGACAATACAGGTATAAAATTCAGGTTTACATTGAAGATTGCCAGGGTTGTGAAAACTGCGTTCATGAATGTCCTAAAGATGCTTTGAAGATGAAACCGATAGCAGAAGAAAGAACAGCAGGAGAAGCGATAAATGCTAAATTTTTCGATGCACTTCCAAATGATGTTCTGGGCAGCAATCTTGAATCTACTTTAAAGGGAAGTCAGTTCAAACAGCCTCTTCTCGAGTTCACCGGTGCTTGTGCAGGTTGCGGTGAAACACCTTATGTAAAACTCATCACCCAGCTTTTTGGTGATAGAATGATCGTGGCAAATGCTACAGGTTGCTCTTCGATCTGGGGTGCAACATTCCCCACGATTCCTTATGCAAAAAATAAAGATGGGCACGGTCCAACCTGGGCAAATTCCCTTTTTGAAGATAATGCTGAATATGGTTTTGGAATGAGACTTGCCGTGGCATCAAACAGAAGGCAACTTCTTACAACAGTTCAGAGAATTATTTCAGATGCACATTCTGAAGAATTTATTAATATGATGAAAGAAGCTGAACAAAAAGGTGGAGAAGCTTTGGAAGTCGTGGATAAAATCCAGGAATTTGTGAAAGCCTTGGAATATGCTGTTGAGAATTGGAGTTCTACAGATAATGCAGCAAAAGAAAATGTTAAGAAAATCCAGAGTTTGATCCAGTTTGTGATTCAAGTTTGCGTTAAGGATGAGCGCAAGAAAGTTCTTCGTAAGATCAAAGAGCTTGAACATTATTTTATCGATAAATCTGTCTGGGCTTTTGGTGGAGACGGCTGGGCTTATGATATAGGTTATGGTGGAGTAGACCATGTGATGGCTTCAGGCAGGAATATGAATATTCTAGTTATGGATACTGAAGTTTATTCCAATACAGGCGGACAGGCTTCAAAAGCTACTCCGCTGGGTTCAGTGGCAAAATTCGCTGAATCAGGCAAGAATACTGTTAAGAAAGATCTGGGTTTGATGTTGATGAGTTATGGATACGTTTATGTAGCTTCGATTGCTTTGGGAGCAAACAAGGTTCAATCTCTGAAAGCAATTCGTGAAGCAGAAGCTTATAATGGTCCTTCCATCATCATTGCTTATGCACCCTGTATCAATCATGGATTCGATATGGCTTATACGCAGCAGGAAGAGAAAAAGGCTGTTGATTCAGGATATTGGATTCTTTACAGGTTCAATCCTGATCTGAAAAAAGAAGATAAAAATCCGTTTATATTAGATTCCAGAGAACCGAAAATTCCGGTTAAAGATTTCCTGGAAGGTGAGACGCGCTACACTTCTTTGGAAAGAACCTTCCCGGAAAAAGTGGAAGGATTCAGAACCGAATTCGATAAATATGCAAAAGCGCGTTATGACTTCTATAAAAATATGGCAGGGAAGTAATCTTATGCAAAACTTACCAAGTTTTTGAAACTTGGGAAGTTTAATAAGATATCCCCTTCATTTTGAAGGGGATTTTCTTAACAGCATTTGTATTTTCGAGAATTCGAATTTGAAATGAGAATTAACTAAACCGGTAACTGCCGGATAACTCAAGTTTTTAGCATGAAGTATTTATATTCAAAAATTCGTGTTTTTTCGTGTAATTCGTGGACAGAAAAAGAGGTAAATAATGAAAGCAATGATTCTAAACCAAATCTGTAACCTTAGAGAAAATAAAAATCCTCTTGAACTTGTAGAAGTTCCAATTCCTGAACCGAAAGATAACGAAATTCTAATAAAAGTTTCACGATGTGGAGTTTGTCATACCGAAATCGACGAAATCGAAGGAAGAACACCTCCTTCAAAATTCCCCATGATTCCAGGTCATGAAGTTATAGGTTATGTAGAGAAAAGAGGAATTAACTCTCACAAATTTAGAATCGGAGATAGAGTTGGTGTTGCCTGGATTTTTTCTGCCTGTGGAAAATGTGATTTCTGTGTTTCCCAAAAAGAGAATTTATGCCCGGATTTCAAAGCTACAGGCAGAGATGCGAATGGCGGTTATGCAGAATATATGACTGTTCCTGAAGATTTTGCTTATAAAATCCCTGAAATTTTCTCCGATTCGGAAGCAGCCCCACTGATGTGTGCGGGAGCGATCGGATATCGTTCGTTGCGTTTAACTAATTTACAAAATGGACAAAATCTCGGGTTAACAGGTTTTGGTGGTTCAGCTCATCTGGTTCTGAAAATAGCGAAATATAAATTTCCAAAATCAAATATTTTCGTTTTTGCCCGTAGTGAAAAAGAGCGAGAATTTGCTCTTGAACTTGGAGCATTCTGGGCTGGAGATACAGCTGATGAATCTTCTGAAAAATTAGATGCTATCATTGATACGACTCCAGTTTGGAAACCCGTTGTGGAAGCTCTCAACAATCTGAATCCCGGCGGGAGATTGGTTATTAATGCCATTCGTAAAGAAGAAATCGATAAAGATTATCTTCTGAAATTGGATTATCCAAAACATCTGTGGATGGAAAAAGAGATTAAAAGTGTGGCAAATGTGGAAAGAAAAGATGTTATAGAATTTCTGGAGCTGGCAGCGAAAATTCCCATTAAACCTGAATTCCAAGAATACAAACTGGAACATGCAAACATCGCTTTATTAGAACTGATAGAACGAAAAATACGCGGAGCGAAAGTTTTGAGGATAATGTAACTCGACCTGCCAGGTCGAGAAGTAGTTATTTTGATGATAGTAGTCTAAGATAGCGACCAAGCTGGTCGCTTTACGAGGAAAATTATGAAAGAGATAATATTCAAACCAATCGGAATAATTCATTCTCCCTTTAAAGAACCAAAGGGAATGCCAATTCAACCTGCCGGTGCAAAAGGAATAAAAGGCACAGTTGAAATATTTCCGGAATATAAAGATGGCTTAAAAGATTTGGATGGATTTTCTCATATTATCCTGATCTTTAATTTTCATCTTTCAAAGAGTTATAAATTAAAAGTGATGCCTTACCTGGAAGATGAAATCAGGGGAGTATTTGCTACTCGTGCACCACGCCGTCCCAACCAGATTGGATTGTCCATAGTTCGATTGAATAAAATTGAGGATAATATCTTGTATATTTCTAATGTTGACATCATTGATGGAACTCCGCTTTTAGACATTAAGCCATTTGTGCCAAAATTCGATTGTTTTGATATTGATGAAAACACGAAAGTTGGTTGGTTGAAAAGACGTGTGGAAAAAGTTGATGAACATCTTTCGGATGAAAGATTTAGTTAATCTCGAGTCGAAACCCTCGGGCTCGACTCGAAGCGGAAAATAAAATGGGAAAAATTAAAATATTATCTGAAGAAGTTGCAAATCGAATAGCTGCCGGTGAAGTGATCGAGCGTCCGGCTTCTGTGGTGAGAGAACTTGTAGAAAACTCGATCGATGCAGGAGCAACTCAAATTATAATTAAAATTGAAGATGGTGGGAAAAGGCTCATCCAGGTTATTGATAACGGTTGTGGAATGAGTGAAGATGATGCATTACAAAGCTTTGAACGTCATGCCACAAGTAAAATACGAACCATTACAGATATATTTCATATTTCATCTCTTGGTTTTCGCGGAGAAGCACTTCCCAGTATTGCTTCTGTTAGCCAATTGACTTTAATCACAAGAGAAGAAGGAAAAGACATTGCTTCTAAAGTCGAATTTAATTCAGGCAGATTGGTGGATTTTTCTAAAATTTCATCTAATAAAGGAACGACAATAACTATGAGGAAACTTTTCAGTAATGTGCCGGCACGTAAAAAATTCCTGAAATCTACTCAGGTGGAATATAAACATATTTTGAATTACATCCATTACCAATCGATTCTCTTTCCAAATATCCATTTCAGATTCATCTCAGATGGAAAAGAGAAACTGAATTATCCCTCAGTTCAGAATAAAGAAATGCGTATGCAGGCAATCTTTGGCAGCGAGTTCCTAAAAAGAGATCTCATCAAAATAGAAACAGGAAATGAGCAACTCAAATTGGAAGGATATATTTCCGGTCTGGAAGATGAATTTTCCGGGTTTTCAGATTACAAATATCTGTATGTAAACAACAGGTTCATAAAAGATAAAATCATATTTCATAGCATCAGGTCGGCGTATGAGCCGTTTATTAAGAAATTGAGAATCTATCAAAAAGGAAAACTTCCGCCATTTATACTTTTTCTGAATGTTGAACCATCTCAGGTAGATTTCAATGTTCATCCGGCAAAATTAGAAATACGTTTCAGAGACCCGGGAAATGTTCATAATTTCGTTAAGACCACAATAAATAATCTACTGCTACAGTATGAAGAGGAACGGTTTAAACAAATCAAATCCAAATTATCTTCATCTTTCCAAACTGGAAAAACAACGAAATTTGAATCAAAAATATTTAAGAATAAAACAGATAAAAAACGTTTCAGTCAAGTTAAAAAAGAATTTCAACAAATCTACCAACCGGATATTTTTAAAGAAAAAACACCTGAAGACAAAACTCTCGAATCCAAACTAATACTTCAAAGACCGGACTTATTTGTTCGTCCTGAGGAAGAAATGATAAATCCGTGGCAATTGCATCAAAGTTATATTTTTGTGCAGGTTGAAGATGGATTAATGATAATTGACCAACATGCAGCTCACGAACGAATTATTTATGAGAAAATCCTGCATCGAATTCACGGAGCTCCAGCTCAAACACAGAAATTACTTTTCCCGATTGTGATCGACCTTCCTCCGCATCTTAAAAATTCAATTCCTGAACTTTTATCTGAGAACCTGGAAATATTTAATAAAATTGGTTTCTCAATAAAAACTTTCAGTGGAAATTCGATTGTGATCGATGAAATTCCGATAGAACTTGAAGATTGGGATGGGGGAGACATCTTTATCGAAATTATAAAACAGCTTGAAGATGAGTTTACCGAAACTGAAGATTTTCGCGACAGCATCTCCAAATCCGTAGCCTGTAAAGCTGCCATAAAAGCAGGTAAAAAAATGAGCAAAAAAGAGATGCTCGCTCTGATCAACGACCTTTTTGCCTGTGAAGTGCCATATTTCTGTCCACACGGCAGACCATTGATAATCAAGATGACTTTACATGAATTCGAAATGAAATTTAAGAGAACTTCGTAAATTTAATATTGAAAATTTAATATTGAAAATTTCATAAAAGGAATTCAAAGCAATGAATGAAAACTCCAAATCTGCTACTCGTATCCCGATTATTATTATCCAAGGTCCTACTGCTGTTGGAAAAAGCACACTTGCCTATAAATTAACCAAAGAATTTCATACTGAAATAATTTCTGCTGATTCACGTCAGGTTTATAAATATCTTGATATTGGAACTGCAAAACCATCTAAAGAAATACAAAACAAAATCAAACATCATCTAATCGATATTGTTAATCCAGGTGAAGAATACAGTGCCGGTGATTTTGTTAAAGATACTGAAAAGTTAATTTATGAATTTCATAAAAAAGATAAATTACCTTTAATCGTTGGAGGAACGGGCTTTTACATAAAAGCTCTAATAGAAGGGATTTTTAAAGCTCCATCCATTCCAAGAGAAATTCGGGAAAAACTTAAACAAATTGCAGAAGAAAAGGGTTCTGAATTTTTATATGAATATTTGAAGGAAAAAGATCCATGTTCAGCAGAAAGAGCAAATCCAAATGATGTGCATCGAATTATCAGAGCTTTAGAAGTTTACGAAGCAACTGGAAAAACGATCACCCAACTTTGGCAGGAAAATCCGCCTGATAAAAGAAATTTTAAAACATTTAATATTTTGATTACTGAAAATCGTGAAATTCTATATAAACACATTAACCATCGAGTTGATGAGATGCTAAAAAACGGACTTCTGAAAGAGATGAAAGAGCTTTTTAAAAAAGGTTATAATGAAAAATCTCCCGGAATGAATACGGTTGGTTATAAAGAGCTTTTCCCATATTTCGAGGAAAAAAGAAATTTGGAAGAATGCATCCGGGAAATTAAGAAAAATACACGCAATTATGCTAAAAGACAATTCACCTGGTATCGGAAAATAGATTTTGATTTGACATTGCAAGCATCCAATATTAACTTTTCAATAATCTTACAAAAAATAAAAGAATTCATAGGTTATTAAAAGTGGGAGTTCAAATGATCGTTGCTATTGTAAATGATTATAAAATATGTTTCGAAGAATACAAAGCAGAATTAGAGCAGGTTTTAAAAAAAATGAGTTTACAACAGCCAAATAAAGAATCAAAAGCAAAAGCGATCGAGCAACTTATCAATGCGTATTTACTCCTTAAGGAAGCAAAAAGATCCGGTTTAGAAATTCCTGTGGAAGATGTTGAAAACAGAGTGGTTGATTATATGCTGCAATTCAATTCTGAAGGGGATTTTAAAAACACATTAACCAATAATAATTTTGATTATTCAGCTTTGAGAAATCAAATAAGGATTGAATTATTGATCAATAAATACGTGAAAAACAGCTTTCCAAAAAACAAAGATATTTCATATAATGAACTTGAGGAAATTTATAATAAAAACCAGGAATCGTTTATTACGCATTTAATGGTTAAAGCTTCTCATATCCTTATAAAAAGAACAGATGAAGAGGGACTACAAAAGGCAATCGAAATAAGAGAGTCAATCAAATGTGCTGAAGATTTTCATAAAATTGCCAAAGAGTGTTCCGAGTGTCCCAGTTGTTGTGACAGTGGAAATCTGGGTTATTTTACTCGTGGTAAGATGGTAAAAGAATTTGAAGATATTGCTTTTCAATTAGAAATAAATGAAATCAGTGAGCCGGTGAAAACTGCTTTTGGTTATCATCTAATTATGGTTACAGACAAGAAAGATAGTTATACAGCAAGATTCGAGGAAGTAAAAGATGCCTTAAAACAAAGATTACAACAAATTGATTCTGAACTGAAATTAATTAAACACATTAAAAAATTACGAGCTTTAGCTGATATTTTTATTTATGAAGAACTGCTGTGATAATTGGAAAAGATCGTGGTTCAATCAAAATGATTGAACCTGCGGAGAAAGATATTTATTTTAAGATACTTTTAATGATTATGCAAAAATTGAGTACTTTCTAACCTCACCTTAATCCTCTCCTAAAAGGAGAGGAAGAATAATTCCCTTTCTCCTTTCAGGAGAAGGGGCTAGAGGATGAGGTTTGTTCAGTGAAATTGAGGGAAATAGGAAAAATATTTGAAATTCAGCAATTTTGCAGAATCCTTATACTTTTAAAAAACGGAGAAAACAATGGCTGAACTTGGAGTAAACATCGATCATATTGCCACCATTCGCCAGGCAAGAATGGGAATCGGACCGGAACCTGTTCATGCAGCTTCGATTGCAGAACAGAATGGAGCAGACCAAATCACAGTTCATCTCAGAGAAGATAGAAGACACATTCAGGATAGAGATCTGAGAATCTTACGAGAGATCGTGCAAACCAGATTGAACCTGGAAATGGCTGCAACTTCCGAGATGATAGAAATCGCAAAAGAACTGAAACCTGATACAGTTACCCTGGTTCCAGAAAAAAGAGAGGAAATAACAACAGAAGGCGGTCTGAAATTAACTGATGCTCTCGAACCTCAAATTAAGGAATTGAAGGAAGCTGGAATCGAAGTAAGCGTGTTCATCGAGCCGGATCTGGAAATGATAGAATTTGCTGAAAAGATTGGAGCAGATGCTGTGGAAATTCATACGGGCAGATATGCAAATCTGAAATCCCAAAAAGAAATCGATGCTGAAGTTGGGAGAATTTACAAAGCTGCAGAATTAATCAGAAAATTGAATATGAGAGTTGTAGCAGGTCATGGGCTCAATTATCATAACACGCAAAGACTTGTTGAACTGGAAATAATAGAGGAATTTAATATTGGTCACAGCATTATTTCGAGAGCGGTTTTTACTGGTTTGGCAGAAGCAGTATTCTTAATGAAGGATATTGTGAGTTGATTATTGACACCCTTTTTTATCCACGAATTAACACGAATAGGCACGAATTTCTTTTTATAAAAAAAATAATTTTTTATCCAAAATATTCATTTCATAATTTATCATAATGAATCCGTGCTCATCTGCGTCTAACTTTTTTTTTCTTTTTTTTTACGCTGATTTACTCTGATTGTTTATGATTTAATATGATTGTGTTCATTACAATAATTTTTGCTAAAATATTCATTTCATAATTTATCATAATAAATCTGTGTTCATCTACGTTTAAATTTTCAGTTCATTACGAAACTTATAACCGGTTGGATAAAAGGTCCTGTTTCGTAATGCAAAAACCTTCTAATAAGAAATAAATGTTGACTTCTGATTTAAGAATTTTTTTTCAAGTTGAAGAAAAAATGGTTCTTGTAAGTTTTAAATGGGTAGATAGCATTTGTTAATTTTCCTAAACTCA
>CAYWJN010000084.1:0-10326 GCA_964457455.1 uncultured Candidatus Cloacimonadota bacterium | reverse complement strand
ATCGAAGAGAAAGTTAGAAGATTGTTCGATTATAAAGACCTGTATATAAATAAGAAAAATAAAGATAAATACGGGAAAGAATTTGAGAACCAATTTTATGAAATGCTTGATATTGTGGAAGATGTGAACAAACATCTGAAAGCAATAAAGATTGTTGATCCTGCCTGCGGTTCAGGTGCTTTTCCGATGGGAATTCTGTTGGAAATCGTTTCTCTGCGGGAATATATTGAAAATGAGTTTCTCGATAATAAAATCTCAAATTACCAACTCAAAAAAGAAACAATACAAGATTCTATTTATGGTGTTGATATTGACCCAGGTGCAGTCGAGATTGCCAAACTCCGTTTCTGGCTTTCATTGGTTGTGGATGCGGAAAAACCCGAACCGCTGCCCAATCTCGATTATAAAATTATGCAGGGGAATAGCCTCATTGAAAGTTTTGAAGGCATCGACCTGAGTAATGTTTTAGAAAGTGTGGTAGTAGAGACGGTGATTAAAGATGAACAGGATCTACTGGATTTTATGGATAGCAATACTCAACAACAGATGGTATTTACAGATGACAGGAAACAGAAAGTGAAAGATTTGAAAAACAGATATTTTTCTGAAAGTAATCTTGAAACTAAAAAACAAATCCATAAGCAGATCGATGAAATTGTGTTGGAACACATACACTTTTGTTTGGATAGATACAAAGTAATTTTGGAAACTCAAATTGCTGAACTTTCGCGAGATTTAAATAATCGAACCAAAGATAAACCACAACCAGTCATTGAACATCTTTTAAATGAAAGCAAACAAGCAAAAGAACTGGCTAAATTGCAATTGGAATTAGCTAATGTTGATGCTAAATTTACCAAGCTTGAAAAACTGTATTACAGCACTGACCGACCTTTTTTTCTTTGGCATTTATATTTCAGTGATGTTTTTGAGGAAAGTGATTTTGATATTGTTATTGCCAATCCACCATATGTTCGACAAGAAAAGATAAGAGATTTAAAAACAATACTACAAGCACAAAATTACCAAGTTTATAATTCCACTTCTGACCTTTATACTTATTTCTATGAATTAAGCTGCAACCTTCTGAATGAAAATGGAATTTCTACTTTCATATCCAGCAATAAGTGGATGCGTGCTAAATATGGCTATAAATTGAGAAAATTTTTCAAAGAAAATACTGGAATAAAACAAATTATTGATTTTGGAGGTTATCAGGTTTTTGATGCTACTGTGGATACGAATATTATGATGTTCCAAAAATCTGAAACTGAAAATAATATTTTATCAGTTCACCCGATAAAAGACGATTTTGAGAAAACTCAAAATTTGAGACAATATTTTGAAGATCATACTTTAAAAATGAAACAGCAAGATTTGGATGTAAACAGTTTTACTTTTGCTGACGAAAAAGTAATGAACTTGAAAAAGAAAATTGAAAAAATCGGAACTCCGCTCAAAGATTGGGATTTGAATATTAAAAGAGGTATCACAACAGGATTGAATGAAGCATTTATAATAGATAATAAAACCAAAGAAGAACTTTGCCTGAAAGATTCTAAAAATGTAGAAATTATCAAACCGATCTTAAGAGGAAGAAATATTAATAGATATTCTTATGATTGGAAAGGTTTATGGATTATAAATTCCCATAATGGATTAAATGAAATAAATCTTTCAAGAATAAATATTATTAAAGATTATCCAGTTATTTTCAAATATCTTTTAAAATTTAAAGATAAATTAATTAATAGAGATGACCAGGGAGATCATTGGACAAATTTAAGAAATTGTGCTTTTTTAAAAGAATTTGAAAAAGAGAAGATTGTTTGGCAGGAAATATCTTCAACTTCAATGTTTGCTTATGATAATAAAAAGCATTACTTACCTAACACTGCATATTTTCTCACTGGTAATAATATTAAATTTTTAATTTCAACAATAAATTCAAAACTAATTGATTTTTATTTTTATCAAATTTCATCTTCTTTATCAGAAAATACAAAACGACATACTAAACAATATGTTGAACTAATTCCAATCCCAAAAATCTCAAAAGCAAACCAACAACCATTCATCAAATTAGTCGATCAAATCCTAATTGACAAAAAAGCTGGTATAGACACGCAACTTCTGGAAGATCAAATTGATTTGATGGTTTATAAATTGTATGGATTAACTTATGAGGAAGTAAAAATTGTGGATGCTGACTTTGATAGTGTTCTGGCTGAGTTTGGTCTGAGTAATGCGGATTATGAGAGGCTGAGGGTTGATGAACTAGGCAAGACTTGAGTTAAGAATGCGAAGCAGGCTTGACTTAAGAATTGCGACAAGTTACTGATGTTTTTTCATTCTCAACTCGACGCTTCGCTCTCAAGTCGAATCTGAAAAAAGCAGATTATAAGCTGATGGGAGTTTTCATTCTTAACTCAATTCCTCAGCAAGCTGAGTTATTAAGTCAAGTCTGAAAAAAACGCTGCAGGTGGATTTGACTTAAAAATTGCGACAAAAAATTGATATATACTATATTCTTCTCCCCTAATTTTTTCGGAGAACGACTGGTTACGTTATTTGCTTGACAGCAGATTGACACTGCAAATTCTTGCCTAAAATAATAATCATTTTCGGAGGCTAAATGGCGATTAAAAAACTTGATGATTTGATCGAATTGGCAAAAAAAAGAGCCAAAAAAAGAGTAGTTATAGCTTATGCCCACGATGAGAACTCAATATTTTCAGTTCAAGAAGCATATAAATTGGGTTTGGCAGATGCAACTCTTATTGGAGATGAGAAGATTATCAAACAAGCCTGCAAAAAGAATAAAATTGATTGTAAGAAATTCAAAATCATACACGAACCTGACGAACTGAAATCCGGTATGAAAGCAGTCGAATTGATCAGGAAGAAGAAAGCAGATATTCTGATTAAAGGTCTGATCACATCCGATAATTACATAAAATGTATTATCGATAAGAAAAAAGGATTGATGAAACCAAATGCTGTTCTTGCTCATGTAGCGATATTTGAAATTCCAACTTATCATAAACTCCTTTTAATCAGTGATGCAGCTTTTATTCCTCTGCCAACAATTCAACAAAAAATTGCCATAACCAAGTATCTCGTTTATACTGCTCATAATTTGGGAATAAAGAAACCTAAAGTTGCTATTTTATCCTTTACGGAGAAATCAAATCCATTATTCGATTCAAGTGCGGATGCTGCTATAATTGCCAAAATGGGAGATAGAGGACAAATAAAAGATGCTTATATCGATGGACCGCTTGCTATTGATGTTGCCATCGACCCTGACAGCGTTATGGTCAAAGGAATAATAAGTAATGTTGCCGGTGATGCCGACTGTCTTGTCTTTCCTCAATTGGAAGCATCAAATATTTTCTATAAAACACTTACTAAACTTATTCACGCCGAAGCTGCCAGTTATATAGCAGGAACTATTGCACCGGTTATGTTATCTTCCCGCGGAGATAGTGAAAAAACCAAACTTTATTCCATTGCTGTTGGATGCCTTATTGCAACAGATCCAAATAAGTAATGTATGTCTTTTTATACCATTTTAAAAATAAATACTGATGAAGGAGTAATTTATTGTGAATGATAAAAAAAATGAATTTGCAGCTCTTCCCTATCCTGAAATGATCAAAAATCTTCCTGAAATTGAAATTCCAATCGATGGAATTCAAGGCTGGCTTTTACAAAGCAAAAACAAACAGGTCGTATTCTTTGATATCGAACCTGTGGGAAAAATGCCAGACCATTCTCATTGTGCTCAATGGGGAATAATGCTTGCTGGTGAAATGGAATTGACTATTGGTTCTCAAACAAAAATTGTTCGCAAAGGTGATAGTTACTTTATTCCCGAAGGAGTTGTTCATTCGGCAAATTTCCTGTCTCATGTAAATGTAATCGATGTTTTTGACGATTCCAACAGGTATTCTATCAAAGGTGAAAGTTAATGGAAATTCGAAAACTCGAACAAGTTCTTGAGCATCTTAAAAAAATTGAAAAGAAGACTATTGCTGTGGTTGCTGCAGAAGAACAGAATATTTTGAATGCAGTTAAAATCGCTGTTACTAATGGTTATGTGAATGCAATTCTGGTGGGAAATAAAGTAAAGATTTCAAAAATCGCTTCAGACATTGATTTCAATATTTCCGGTTTGGAAATAATCGATGAGAAAGATTCAAAAATCTCTGCTAAAATTGCTGTTAAGCTTATTCGTGAAGGTAAAGCGAATGTTCTGGTAAAAGGTCTTGTAGGATCAGCAGATTATTTAAAAGCAATTCTGAATAAAGAAACCGGTATTCTTCCTCCCAAAGCTATTTTATCTCATGTTACAATTCTGGAATATCCAACCTATCATAAGCTGCTTTTTGTAAGTGATATTGCTGTGATTTTCCAACCCAACCTGGAACAGAAAATTGCCATGACCAATTATTGCATTGAAGTAGCTCATGCCTTCAATATAGAAAAACCAAAAGTTGCTATGCTGAATTGTTCGGAAAAAGTAGCACTCAATTACCAGAACTCCTACGATGCTGCCATCATTACTCAAATGGGCAGAAGAGGACAGATCAAAAATGCCATAATCGATGGACCAATGGCTATTGATTTAGCTATTTCCAAGAAATCCTGTTTAACCAAGAAATTTGACAGTCCGGTTGGTGGTGATGCTGATGCAATTGTATTTGGAAATATTGAAGCCTGCAATTCTTTCTACAAAACTGGAGTTTACCTGGCAAATGCTAAAATGGCTGGCATAATTATGGGTGCAAAAGCTCCTGTTGTTCTAACTTCACGTAGCGACAGCGATGAATCTAAATTATTTTCAATTGGTGTGGCAGCATTAGTGGAAAGTAAGAAAAATTGTTAAATATTCTCAAATATGCAAATTTTTTGACAGTATGATTTCAATTTATATCTAAGATAGATTTTAATCTAAATAAAATATTTACTTTTCCTTAAAGGAAGGAGGTAGAGATGAAAAGACGTAACCACGAAGAACCACCAAAAAAAATTAAAATTACTCTTGAACTCGATGAAGAAATGATTAAAAATATAGAAAAAATCGCTACTCTAAAAAAAATATCGGTTTCGGAATTGATTAATAAGGTTTTACATAATTTTGAATACAACTTCAAAAGACTGATCAAAGAAGAAAAAAGCGATATTTCAGATGAAG
Source organism: uncultured Candidatus Cloacimonadota bacterium (assembly GCA_964457455.1). Lineage (GTDB taxonomy): Bacteria > Cloacimonadota > Cloacimonadia > Cloacimonadales > TCS61 > JABMPU01. The sequence goes on along the minus strand of CAYWJN010000084.1, from coordinate 5,126 downwards.
AAAAATACCTTGAATATATGGATTCTCTACATAATTTGCTTTCAAATTCCGGTGTATCTATTGAATCGAGGAAATTTTTAATTGGTTAATGGATCAGTGAAATCAATGGAGGTTGAATGAGTTTAATAAATTTGAATAATGAACAAAAAATGATTCGGGATGAATTTAGAAAATTCGCAACTTCAGAACTCGAACCGATTGCTGAAGAGATCGAAAAAAACGGTGTGTTCCCAAAAGAAATCGTCAATAAATTATCTGAATTGGGTTTATTGGGTCTGATAATTCCGGAAAAATACGGCGGAGTGGAATTGGATGTAACCAGTCTGTGTATCGCTGTTGAGGAAATATCCAAGGTTTGTGCATCTATCGCTACCATTCTTGTGATCAACAATTGTATGGTCGCCTATCCTCTTATGAAATATGGTGAAGAAACTCTGAAAGAAAAATATTTAAACAAACTTGCTGAGGGAGAAATCGGAGGATTTATTTGCGAACCGGAATTTGATCTTTCGGAAGAAGAAAACGATCTAAAAGCAGATGAAAGTGATTTTATTTTTTCCGGTCATCGAGAATTTGTTTTAAATGGAGAAGCAACAAATTTTTACATAATGCCGATTACTACTCCTGAATACACGAAATATTACATATTGGATAATGACGCAAAAGAAATTTTATTGAGTCAAAAAAATCTGCTGGGTATGCGAGCAGCCGGTTTTATGAATGCTGAATTTCAGGATATGAAATTGAAGAAAGAAACTTGTTTTATTTCTGAGGATAAAAGTGGTAAAATCCAAACTGAAATCCGTGATTATGCAAATATCGGATTTAGTGCTATCTCTTTGGGAATTGCTCAAGCTGCCTTGGAAACCTCGATCAAATATTCCAAAGAACGAGTCCAATTCGGCAGACCGATCTCATCATTCCCAATGATTCAGGAAATGTTAGCTGAAATGAAGATGAGAATAGAAACAGCGAGATTACTCGTTTATGATGCAGCTTCCAAGATAGATGATGGAGAAGATTTTTCGGTTCAATCTAAAATTGCCCGTTTATATTGCGGAGAGATGGGAGTTTTCGTGGGACTTAATGCTATCCAGGTTCACGGCGGATATGGATATATGAAGGATTATCCTTTAGAAAGATATTTCAGGGATGCTAAAGTTCTCCAACTTTTGGAAGCATCTCCCAGAATTTTTAAATCTCAAATTGTTAGAGAGTTATTAAAATGATATTAAGCGATAAACATCTTAGATTCAGAGAAGAAGTCAGGCAATTCGCTGATGAAGTAGTCGCTCCGAGAGCAATTGAACTCGATCTAAATAGTGAATTCCCTCATGATTTAGTGAAAAAAATGGGAGAGATGGGTCTTTATGGATTGTATGTACCTGAAAAATTTGGAGGTTCCGGTAAAGACAATCTTTCTTATGCTATCGCAGTAGAAGAAGTAAGCCGTGCCTGCGGATCAACCGGAATTTTTCTTGCTGCTCACACCTCTCTTGCTGTGGCTCCGATATTTATTGCTGGTAATGAATCCCAGAAACAGAAATGGCTTATTCCTCTCGCAAAAGGTGAAAAGATAGGTTCTTTCGGTTTGACCGAACCAAATGCTGGAAGTGATGCATCCGGAACACGAACTATAGCCAAACTTGTTAATGATGAATATGTCATAAATGGTGATAAATGTTTTATAACTTCCGGACATGTTTCTGATATTATCGTAATTACCGCAACCAAAGATCCTTCTTTAGGATACAAGGGAATTTCTGCTTTCGTAGTCGAAAAAGGAACTCCTGGTTTTTCTCTGGGAAAAGAAGAAGATAAACTGGGTTTAAGAGGTTCCATAACTTCCGAACTAATTTTTGAAGACTGCAAAATACCCAAAGAAAATTTATTAGGAAAAGAAGGAGATGGTTTTAAGATATTTATGCAAACCCTTGATGGCGGCAGGATTTCTATTGGAGCTCTTGCTTTGGGAATCGCTCAAGGAGCTCTTGAACACACGATTAAGTTTGTGAGATCTAATACGATTTCAGGGAAACCTATTTACAAAGAGCAAGCCATCCAATCTAAGATCGCAGAAATTGGAACTGAGATCGAAGCTGCTCGACTTCTTATTTACCAAGCTGCAGAACTGAAAGATGCAGGAAAACCTTTAACTAAAGTAGCTGCAATGGGGAAATATTATGCTTCGCTGATCGGTATGAAAGCAACTAATACTGCTATCGAACTTCACGGGATGTTGGGTCTAACCAAAAAATATCCTGTTGAGCGATTTATTCGCGATGAGAAACTTATGGAAATCGGGGAAGGAACTTCAGAAATTCAAAAGATTGTAATTGCCAGAGAAATATTAGGAAAATAAAAATTATGGAAAGGAGAAGTAATGAACTTCGCATTATCTAACGACCAAAAGATGTTAAGAGATGAAGTCAGGAAATTTGCAGAAAATGAACTCGCACCATTAGCTCCTGAGATAGATATTTCGGGTGATTTTCCCAAAGAGAGCATCAAGAAACTTGCTGATATGGGATTGCTCGGTATCGTGGTTCCGGAAAAATACGGTGGCTCAGAATTTGATTTTGTTTCTCTGGCAATAGCTGTTGAAGAAATATCAAGAGCTTGCGCTTCAACTGGTGTCATCACTGCTGTAAATAATTCTCTTACAACTTATCCAATTTTGAAATTCGGAAATGAAGAACAGAAAGAAAACTATCTTCCTGACCTTTGTTCTGGGAAAAAAATAGGAGCAATTGGTATTACAGAACCGAACGCAGGTTCTGATGTGGCTGCCATGGAATCTACAGCCGTATTGGATGGAGATCATTATATTTTAAACGGAGCAAAAAGATTTATTACCAATGGTACGGAAGCTGGAATTTTTGTTGTTTTTGCTTACACAAATAAAGAACTCAAGCATAAAGGAATCAGTGCATTCATCGTCGAGCGGGATACTCCTGGTTTTTCTCTGGGAAAACACGAAGATTTGATGGGAATAAGAGCTACCGGAAACTGTGAATTAATCTTTGAAGACTGCAAGATTCCCAAAGAAAATATATTAGGAGAATTAGGACAGGGTTTCTTTATTTGTATGAATACACTCGATGTTTCCCGTATCGATATTGGTGCACAAGCTGTTGGGATTTCTCAAGCAGCTTTAGATGAAGCTGTAAAATACTCTAAAGAACGAGTAACTTTTGGAAAACCAATATGCAAGTTTGGAATGATCCAAAATATGCTGGCTGAGATGGCTACTCAGATTCACGCAGCCAGAATGCTCGTTTATTATGCTGCCTGGTGCAAAGATGCAGGAGTAAAAAGATTTTCCAAAGAAGCAGCTATGGCAAAATATTTTGCTGCAAATATTTCGGTAGATGTGACCAGGAAAGCAGTTCAGATTTTTGGTGGCTATGGCTACACAAAAGATTACCCGGTGGAAAGATTTTACCGTGATGCAAAGATCCTGGAATTATACGAAGGTACATCTGAAATCCAGAAATTAGTTATTGCGTCAGAGTTGGTGAGATAATTCATTGATGTAAACTGAATAAGAATTTATTCTTTTTTCAGTTAGCTCAATTATCTAAGAACAAAAGGAGAAAATGCAATGAATAAAACTTATACAGCAATTCTTCATAAAGAAGGAGATATATTTGTTGCAGAATTTCCAGAAATTAGTACTGTAAGTCAGGGTGAAACAATTGAAAAAGTAATTTTAAATCTAAACGAAGCAACAGAAGTGTATTTAGAGGAATTTTACATTGAGGGAACAGAGTAGACTGATGAAGACATATTATGAGATTAATCTTTACTTTATTTTATCAGTTTAAATCAAATTAACCTGTCTTAATCAATGATTTTGTTTTCAGTCTCTCTCATTTATTTCAGTTTAACTCAATGATATAAAATTAAAAAAGGAGGATATTTTGGATATAATAGTTTGTATAAAAAGAGTTCCCCAAACTGCTGAAGCAGAAGTATCCATTGATTCTACGAGAAAAAACATTCAGAAAGACAGATTAACTTTTGATATGAATGAATCTGATACTTATGCCCTGGAAGAAGCAGTTTTACTCAAAGAAAAATTTGGCGGAAATATTACTGTTCTATCACTTGGTTATCCTGATACTGATGATACACTTAGAATTGCTTTAGCAAAAGGTGCAGATAACGCCATCAGAATTAAAGCTGAAAATTTTGAAAACCTGGATGCTTTTCAAACTGCCCAGATATTAAAATCAGTTATAAGAACTATTAATTTTGATATAATTTTAACAGGTTGTATTGCTACTGATGATGCTTATTCTCAAATTGGAGTAACTTTGGCTGAACTACTTGAAATTCCTCATGCTGCTTTAGTTATCAAGGTTGATGCGAATGAACAAAGAACTCATGTTCATCGTGAACTTGAAGAAGGTCTTATTGAGCATCTGGATATTAAATTACCAGCTTTACTTACAATTCTAACCGGAATCAATGAACCCAGGTATGCATCGTTAATTGCAATTCGAAGAGCTGCCAAAAAAGAGATTCAACAACTTGGAAAAGAAAATATCGAGCTTGAAGATTTAGTAATAAATTCGGTGATTGAAGAATTATATGTTCCTACAGCCACAAAACAGGTTGAAATTCTGACTGGAAGTCCATCTGAAACAGCTACAAAACTTGCTGAAATTGTTAAAGAAAAAGGACTGATTTGAGGAGGTTGAAATGAAAGAAATATTCGTATTAATTGAACATAGAAAAGGTGAAATCAGAGATATAAGCTTCGAGCTTTTGATCTGTGCTAAGAAGATTGCAGAAAAAGAGAATCTTAATATCACTGCTTTATTGTTGGGCTCAAATACTAATCAAATAATTGACAAAATAAAAAATTACGCTCACAAGATTTATCTTTTTGATGATCCTGTTTTTGAAAATTTCAATTCCGAAATCTACCAGAAAAACATGGTCGAAATTATCAAAAAAGAATCTCCTTTATTAACTCTTATTGGTCATACAGCATTTGGAATGGACCTTTGTCCTGCTTTAGCAACCGAATTAAATATTACTTTTTACACTGATTGTGTGAACTTAACATTTGAAGATAATAAACTGAAAGTCACCAGGCAAATGTTAAGAAGACAATA
>CAYWJN010000083.1:8413-10652 GCA_964457455.1 uncultured Candidatus Cloacimonadota bacterium | reverse complement strand
TGAACGAGAGTGGTGTGTTCATTGCCAAAAATAATTCCGCTCCTATCCAGCAATCCGAAACAACAGCTTTTTACAAAATCCCCAAAGGCAACTACACTTTCACTTTCACCAAATCCGGCTTTGAAGATGTTTCCCAACAAATTAATGCCCAACAGGATGAAACTATTACAATCACAATGCAGCAGGGGCAATCAACAACAGGTCTAATTTTACCCGGTTTCATCGATATTACTTCCGATCCAGATGGTGCTGAGATATTTATAAACGACCAGAAGATGGGAGTTACACCAACTACTATTGAACTTACTGCTGGAGAGCATACTCTTAAACTGCGTAAGAATCTTTATCATACTTACACCGGTTCTTTCGAACTGCAGGAAAAAGAGACAAAGACGCTTGAACAATTTAATTTAGTTCCCAAGTTTGGTTACTATCAGGTTAGCTCTACTCCCAGTAGTGCTCAAGTTTTTCTGGATGGTAAACCGGTGGGAACTACACCTATTGCCAAAAAAGTGATAGCCAGCGGAACGCATCAACTGCGGATTAATTATAATCTCTATCATGAACACGATGAGGAATTCGCTGTTCAGGATGGAGATGATAAGCAATTTGAAATTAATCTTAAACCAGCTTTTGGAACATTAGTTATAAACTCATCTCCGGAAAATGGTGCGCAGGTTTATGTAGATGATGAACAGGTTGGAACAACACCTTATACAAAAGAAATGATGCCTTCCGGGCAATATCGTGTCCGCATCGATAAAGAGCTGTGGATGGGAGCGGAAGAAATAATAACTATAACAGATGAACAACAAACAGAGAAGACACTGCTTCTCACACGTAACTTTGCCACATTAAAGGTTACATCTCCGGACGCAGATATTTACTTGAATAACGATTTTGTAGGTAAAGGTACTTATCAGAAGAAGCTGGAAAAAGGGCAGTACACTCTAAAAGCAACCCAGGATAAACACCATGATGCTACGCAAACTGTCCACATTATTCCCGGCAATGACCTGGATATTAACCTGGAACCGCAACCCATGTTATCCAGTTTATCTGTGCAGAGCAATCCTTACGAAAGCAAAGGGGCAGAGATCTGGCTGAACGATAAAAAACAGAAAGAGACAACACCCGGAGTGTTGGAACTGCTTGTAGGAGATTACAGCGTGACTCTGAAACATCCAAAATTCCTGGATAATACACAAACAGTCACTCTGAAAGAGAACGACCAGAAGAAGCTGGTATTTGAAATGAACACTTACGAAGGCAGTATGCTGGCTAAAAAGAATAAATGGCGTACAAGCAAGTGGTTGAGTCTGGCAAGTACTGTACTGTTTTCTGGCGCAGGTGTTTTCTGTAATATGCAGGGAGATGCTTCATTTGACGATTATGAATCATCTACAACAACTTCCGATGCTGTGTCTAACAGGAAAGACATGGAAAGCTGGTATAGCAATAGAGATATTTGTTATGAAGTTTCTATAGCTCCGGCAGTATGGTTCATCTATAGCTGGGTAAAAGAAGCAAAGTATAATAAATTAGCTGAATTAGGAAAATGAGTATCAGGTGTTAAGATTTCCATCATTCTCAACTCATCCCGAAATCCTTCGGGACGAGTCAGGTCTGTTTCAATAGCCCAGTCGTTTATGGCTGGGAATTAATGAGTCCCACAAAATAAATGTTCACCCTTTAGGGTGAGAATAATGCGAAATAAAATTTCGCTTGCAATTACGTTCCCAAATGCAATTTAGGAACGAGAATACAAGCTATCAGCTTGTTAAAAAGGAACAATTTAGCAAATTGTTTTACAAAATTATTATCTTTTTAAAAATGACTTATTAAATAAAAGAAATTATTCAAGGGTAAAAGTGAGAAGAACCAGAACGAACTCAAATTTGATTATTTGTCCTAAAACCAAACAGTTTACCAGTTTGGTTGTTTGTGCTGCTTCTTGCAAAGAAAGATGTGAAATTTATCTTAATTCAATAACTCTTGAAATTTTATTAAAATATGTTGAAAATCATCCTGAATATAAAATAGTAGGAGAGCTTATGGTAACGAAAAAAACTGCTGAGAAAAAAGAGAAGAAATTCTGGATTGTAACTGGTGATACTTTTGCAGAAGTTACAGAAAAAGAAATTATGAACAATCCTAAACAATATCTGAAAAAGCAGATTTGGGAAAAACCACCTTTCAGATACAAAGTTGTAATTTCTCTTAAGAAGATTAAAGATTA
>CAYWJN010000083.1:0-8313 GCA_964457455.1 uncultured Candidatus Cloacimonadota bacterium | reverse complement strand
ATACTAACCAGTTTATCATGCAAAGGTGGAAGTGTTGGATAGGATGTTAGTATGAAAATAATTACTAACCAGAAATAAAAAAGAAATCTATAAGTTTTTGTCCGGTTACTTTTCATAACTTTCGATTTTCCAAATTACAGGAAACGGTTTCATGGAATATTTCGCTTTTACCGGAATTCTGCGTTCATCATCTGTAAACCAGAAATACAATGCATTTTTTTCATTCACCAGGTTATTGGTAAGCATGTCACTTCTTTTTGGTTTTTCATCCGAATATTTCTCACAGGTTATTTTAACGATTCGAGCATCCACTTTTCCGATCGCACAGTTTATGGTTTCTTTACCAATGAATTCATATTTTATTTTCCAGGTAATTTGATTGGCATCTACCCACATTTCTCCGGATTTTTCCTGATTTCTTAAAAAAAACAAACTCGAAAAAAAATCTCTGGAGAAAGGTTTTATTTTGTATTCGCAGTCTTTGGAAGAATCCAGAAAGCTGATCAATTTCGCTGTTGAATTCTCACGATTATAATATGTTATTCTATCTTCAAAATAATTTTTCTGTACAATTTTTTTTGAGTATTTAATGGGAAGATATACGGAATCATATTCCACGAAATAATGATTATCCAATTTAGCTGCAATATTCGCCAAAGAAGTGGATTGTCCATAAATTGAAATTTGATTTTCCGAATCTTCCATCACAATATTTACCACTTTCAATCCGAGATATCTTATTGAAAGATGGATTTTTTCTGCCTGGAGGCTAAAGCAAATGAAGATAAATAGTATAAAAAAAAGTTTAGTTTTGTAGTTCATCAGGTTTATTCAAGAATGTCATTCGAGCATAATTTATTCTTTGTGCTTTGATATTTGTAACAACAAATTTTACTTTATTTTCAAATATAAAGCAATCATTCAATTTAGGAACCTTATTGAAATTATCATAAAGAAATTCAGCTAAATTATCATAACTTTCTTCATCGATATTCAGTTCAAATTCATGATTTAATTCTGCGATTGAGAACATACCGCTGATGAGAAATTCAGTATCGGAAATTTTGGAAAGCGGTGGAAATTCCTGATCGTATTCATCCATAATTTCTCCCACCAATTCTTCCAGGATATCTTCCAGAGTCAGCAAACCGGAAGTTCCTCCATATTCATCCACAACAATTGCAATTTGGATTTTCTTGGTTTTAAATTGATTGAGAAGCTTTTGGATATTGATATTTTCCGTTACAAAAAGCGCAGGTCTTAACAGCGAATGTATTGTCTTCTTTTCAGGATTCAGAAGAATATCTTTTGCATAAACGAATCCAATAATATTATCGATATTTTTCTTAAAAATGGGAATGCGGGAATATCCGGATTCAATAATTTTCTCTTTTAATTCAGATATTCCAGCAGCAGAATCCACTGCTACGATATCGACTCTCGGAACCATGATTTCTTTGGCAGAAGTAGAGGAAAATCTTAAAATACCGGCAATCATTTTTTTCTCTTTTTCTTCCAGTGAATCTTGGGTTGCTTTAGAAGTGAACAGGTTCTTAAAATCTTCTGAAGTAAGATTTTCGTGGATTTGATGGCTTTTTCTGGAAGTAAAAAGAGCACTGATTTGTTCGAGGATTTTTATGATAGGCCAGAGAACGTATCCAAGTATTATGATAAAAAAACTGGAAAAGCCAGCGAATTTTTCCGGCGATGAAAATGCAATTAATTTGGGAGTTATCTCTCCAAAAATGAGAAGCAAAAAAGTCATGAGGATAATTTCAAAAATTATCACAATAATTGTTGAGGTTTTTGGAAAAAGGTTTTCACCAATAACAATTGCAACTAAAGCTGCAATAGATGAGGCAGCAACATTTACAATCGTATTTCCCAAAAGAATAATTATCAAAAGTTGATGTGGTTTTTTCAGCAGTCGGAAAATTCTTTTCGCTTTTTTTGATTTAGATTTTTCAAGTTTTTTCAGTTGAATTTTTGATAAAGAGAAAAAGGCAGTTTCAGAACCGGAAAAAAAAGCTGAAAGCAGAATGAAGATTATGATAAAAATAAACGACGAACTAATTTCCACGAGTGTTATTTATCTCCCATTATTAATTTCCAGTATTCTCTTTCTTTAGATTTCATAATTTTTTCCTGAGCTGCAGATAAATGATCATATCCCAGAAGATGTAATAATCCATGCAGGAAAAGCCTCTGTAATTCAGTATTTAATGACTCAGTATCTTTTTGTTTTTCAGCTTGTTCGATGTCAATAACAATATCTCCAAGAAAAGAAATTTGTGGGATTTCAGCAGAAAATGAAATTACATCTGTTGCTTCATCTCTACCGAGATATTTTTTATTATAAGTTTTTATGGTTTCATCATCTGTAATAAGAATATTCACAAGAGCATCTTTTTGCAAATTCTCTTTTTCTGCAATAATCTCCCAAACTCTGAAAAAAGCGGATTCATCAAATTCTATAGATGTTTTATTTTCAAAAAAAATAGAATTAAGTTTCAGGGTATTCAAGTCTTTTCCTGTAAATTCCCATTATAATGGGTAACATTTGAGTCGAGATTGTATTCAATTCTTTGAGGGTTATTGGAGTTTCGTCTAATTGACCTTCTGTGATCAATCTGAAAATCGTATCCTCAAGAACTTTCACCATCTTTTTTTCAGAGAAATCATCTAAAGATTTTGTTGTAGATTCCACGATATCTGCAATCATAACAATTGCTGCTTCTTTGGTTTGAGGTTTAGGTCCTGAATAATAAAATTGCTCTTTATCAATTTCAAGATGTGTTTCTCGGGCTTTATTGTAAAAATATCTTATCTGGCTTTTTCCGTGATGTTGCTGAATGATGTTAATAATGGGTTTTGGTAGTTTATTTTTTTTTGCCAAGGCAATTCCGTTTGCAATATGATTTCGAATGAGAATGGCACTTTCATTAGCCAACATTTTATCGTGTAACTCGGATGAATCAGGATTATTCTCTATAAAGAATTGAGGATTTTCAATTTTTCCGATATCGTGATAATAACTACCAACCCGCGCCAGCAAATAATCTGCTCCAATAGATTCAGCAGCACTTTCTGCCAGGTTGCCTACAATCAAAGAATGATGATATGTCCCGGGTGTTGCAACAGACATTTTTTTCAGAAGAGGATTATCAAAGTCCAATAGTTCCAGCAAAATTTGTTTTGTAGCCATATTCAGTTTGCGTTCTACCAAAGGAGTTATTAAAATCAATCCAATAATAGATAAACCGCAGGAAAGAAATCCAAAAAGTAATTGTGAGAAATAATTTGATAATGAATTGAATCTTATTAAAGAAAGAGCTGTATTCATGATAATAAATGAAATAATAAGATAGATAGTAATCGGATAATATTCCTGTTTCTTCTTCATCTGTTTGATTGCAATTATTCCTCCGAGAGCGGAAAGGCTCAATATTGCAGGATTGATAAAACTCCAGTTCAAAAATAGAGAGATAAAAAAAAGGTTGAAAAAATTGAATATTATGCCAATATGTGAATTGAAAATTAGAGCGATCAGCAAGACTGAAAAACTAAAAGGAATTAAAAGGGATGGAACCTTAAAAACATTATTTACAAAAATGGTTAAAATGATTGAAATAAGAAAGCAACCTGAAATGAGAATTAAGCGTGGAAATGATAGAAAATTCGGAGAAAAAAATAATTGCAGAATGTAGTAAAGAGTTAAAAGCAAAAATAAGGAAAAAAGAAAAATTCCAAAAGATGAAATGATCAAGTCTTTATCTGTTTTGGAAGCACCTTGCTCCTTCTGAGTTCTCAGAAGAGAATTGAGCTTTAAAAGTTCGGTTGCAGTTATTTTCTGATTTTTGCTTACGATCTTTTCATTTCGAAGAACTTTTCCCATTGTAAGGGAAACTTTTTCTTTTGCCTTCTGCTTCTCAAGTTTTGTTATTTCATTATCAATAATGATGTTTTCGATCAGAATGATATTTCCGAGTTCTTGAAGAGCTTTTCTTTTTTCATCTGATTTTACATTTTCGATTAATTTTTCTTTTGCTTCTTCTAACGAGTACAGCCTGGAAAGATGATAATTCCGAATTTTATTTCCACGTGCTATTTGGATCTCGCGATATGAAAAATTTTCAGGGAAAATTCCTATACTAAAGATTTTTGTTAAAATTTCTGTCAGATAATTATAAATTTCCAGGCGATTATTTTCAATAGAAAGATATTCAATAGTTTCAGGAGATAAATTATAACCGCTTTTAGAAAGTTTATCTCTTATATTTTCAGATTCGTTATTGATTAAAATAAAATCCAGATTTTTTTGAGCATTGTATTTCAGATTTTCAGAAACTTTATAAACAGAACGAACTTTAGCTGCTGCTGTTTCCTGCTCCGCAATTATGGTTTCATCGCTTTTGTATATTTTAAATTCAAAAGGGGCAATAATGTTTTTTTCAGAAATTTGTCCGAGTTTAAGATTATAATCGTATGATACGAGTCGATACGGACTTATTATAAAATGCAAAACTGCGATAATAAAAGCAGTGGAAATGATAAGGATAAATTTTTGGCGTGTCAATTTTCTTTAAATTCTAAAAGAAAGCCTCTCTGTACGTAGAGAGGCTTTTTGTTGTTTTTTCAGTTTTAATCTCTTGGAATATCAAAAACCTGGTTTGGATAAATCAGGTCAGGATCTTTTATTTGATCTTTGTTTGCACGATAAATCAAAGGCCATTTTAAACCGCTGCCATAAACTTCCGGGTAAGCAGCAATTCTCCAAAGACATTCACCTTTATAAACTTTCCAACTGCTAGGTAAACCACGAGGAATTTTAAGAACTTGATCAGGATAAATCAGGTTAGGATCTTTGATTTGATCACGGTTAGCTCGATAAATTATCGGCCATTTTGAGATGTCGTTATAAATGAAAGTGTAACCGGAAATCGTAGATAACCAATCACCTTTGAGCACTGTATATGTATCTTGATGATATTTTGGTTTTGCAGCTTCCAGGCTGCTTTCCAGGTTCATAATCTTGTTATCCAAATCGCTGAATTCTGTATAAAAATCCGGCACTTTTGCATAATTGGATTTACGATAATCTTCATATTCATTTATTAACTGATGAATTTCTTTTTTAGAATCCCAAAGTTCAGAATCGGACATATTATTCGTATTTGCAATTTCCTGGTTGAAATATTTAGCTTTGTCTTTGATGGATGAATAATCTGATTTTGTAACTCCCAGAGATTCTATTATGTAAGCATAGGTTTGCTCATATCTTTCTTTTACTTGTGTTATTTCGTTATTTAGTTTTTCAATTTCTGCTGTGTTTCTCTGGTTATCAGCAATTGCATCGGCTTTTCTCTGTTGGAGATTAGTTAATTGAGTTTCTAAATTTTCCCAATATCGTTTAACTTCCTGACGTTTAAGTTTTTTGTAGTCATCTTCACTCAAGTAGTGAACTTCTGCCATCAAAAACACGGGTAAAATAAATGCAAAAATGATTGATATTATAATTATCTTTTTCATGACCATCTCCTACTTATCCAAGTTCAGCAGATCTTTGTATTCGTCTAAACTCTGCAATTTCGCTTTTTCCTCGGAAAGTTCTTTTTCCAGGACAAGCAGTTCTTTTTCTAATTCTTTGGCTTTTTTCTCTGCTTCAATTGCTTCGATTTCTGCGTTTATCAATTGATCTTTTGTGATTGGTGGTGGTGGGGGAGCACAAGCTGAAAGTAAGAGCGAAGCTAAAATCAAAGCTCCTAAAAATAGTTTTAAAATTTTTTTCATTAGGATCTCCTTTATAATTTATCTTAATAAGACTATATTACTCATTTTCAATTTGAAAAATATTTGTCAAGTATAAAGCTACTTTTAATGAATTTGAATAAAATAAGTTTGGAATTATCCTTTATTAAATTTGTATAAGAGGAACATACATTTCTTGTTTGGATGTTCCTCCGTGATAACCGATAAATGAATGAATCTCTTCACTGGTAACCGCGTCTTTGAAAACGTAATTATCTTTCATAATAAGAATATAATCACCAATTCTGTCCCGTAATTTCGGGTTTTCATAATGTAAACCGAAAAAGTTTTTTTCAATTAGTTCTTCGCTTTTGTAAAGATCGCAAACATTTTTCAGTTTTTCATTAATATAATTTAGAAATCGATTTTCTTTTGAGGGTTTTACATAACAATAAGGAACTCGTGGCTCTCCACACAAAGGCAAAACAAGTGTTTCGCGAAGATTGGGATGATCTTTCATATACAAAGTCTTCGACTTTTCAGTATCCAGAAATCCATGATCAGAAGTAATGAGAATTGTTGTGTCATTTTTTTTCTGTGATTTTTTAATAGAGCTAATTGCAGCATCGATTTCTAAAAAATGTTTATATACCTTTTTACTTTTTGTTCCATTTTCATGGCTGAGTGTATCAAATTTCGACCAATAAGCGTAAACAAATTTTGGCTCGTCGTTAATTTTTATTACTTTGTTGATCTGATTTATAAAACCTTGCAAAGTTTTATAACCAAGCCGTTCCGCTTTTCCTCCCACAAAAGTGGAAAACTCAGAATTTAAGATAAACCTAGGAATTATGTGAAATGATTTTCTATTTATTTTATCAAAGATATTTCTAAAATTGAAAATCTCTTCAGCTTTTATGTTCATTTTCCCAAAGGAATAATCACCATAACGTGGTTTGAATGGCAAAATAACTGATGCAGTTCCCAATTCTTTCAAATAAACAAACCAGCCGGTCATTGCATGTTCCAGAGTTGCCAATCCTGTTTGAAGTGTGGTAATTGCAGATGCAGTAGTCGAAGGAAAAACAGAGGTTAATTTTCTCATAAGATGTTTTTCTAAGAATGTGTTTTTTCCGTAAGTTTGTAGGTATTCATAACCTAATCCATCAATGATAATTAGTACAATATTTTTTGAATTGGATAAAGCGGAATTATCGAAATTCTCCAAAGGTTTGTAAATCGGTTTTGCACCCATCGAGGATAAGATATTCCCCATGAAATTTGCTATACTATTTTTTTTATAATCCGGTAGATACATTGTCAATCCTAAAGAATAATTTTAAGCAATATAAATTAATGTTAAAATGGCGTCAATATAATAAATGGATATTAGAATTTATTGGTTTTCGTTTATTTTCTCCGTACAATCCTTCAAATGTATAGAATTTATTAGAAATGCTTTTTAGCGAAAGAATGTCCTTTACCAGATTTTAAGTATTTCTCAAATTTGACTACCCTTTGTTCGTTTTGATTTATGTTCAGAAATGCCTTCGAGCAAATTCTCGTCTGGAGTCCGACTTCAAGTATTTTTCGAATTTAAGAGCTTTTTCCATAGAATCAAAAGCAAAGTAATTCTTAATATGCCAGGGACGGAATTTGGCTGTATGAGTACATCCACCTTCGTTGTGTTTCTTCAATCTTTTTCTTATGTCTGTAGTGCTTCCAGTATAGAAATGATTAGGTTTTGACTGTGATTCTAAGATATAGACATAATAAAATTTGCTCATCTTGGCTTGCTGGGTCGTAGTCTTGGAGCGATAATTAATAAAAGATCGCCCTTCATAGCTAAAACTAATACGGCGTGTCATTCTTCGCTTTGCGCTCCGCTTCAAGCGAAGAATGGTGGAGGTGGCGGGAATCGAACCCGCGTCCAGAGAGAAGTCAAAAGCTGAATCTACATGCTTAGCTATCTTCAATCTCACTCTTATGCAGGAAGATAGTCAAACCTTGTAATAGAGCCAGTCTATAAATCTCGGAATAGTATTATAGACATCTACTTTCCAGAGCTATTAATTATGACGCTCATTACATGTTCAATAGCAAAACATGCAGGAGCGTAGCTGGCTATGCAGCTAATGCAAAGTTATCGTTTGCGTTTAAGTTTAATTATCACCGCGATTAACGAGTAGGTAATCTTCTCGGCGTGCATCAGCAATCCCCTTAACCCTGTCGAAACCTGGTCACCCCCGTATTTATCTTATAAAGAACTTACTCAGACAATTTAATTTGAAACGTATAGATGTCAAATCAAAATGATGAGTTTAAATTACAATATGATGATTTATTTAAATAAAATCATTTTTCCTGTAGGAGAATTTCCCAGATTCAATTTATAGAAATAAATTCCTGATGAAACAGGTTTGTTGTTATCATCTTTTCCATTCCAAATTACTGAATACTCACCCGATAGAAGCTGATCACTAACAAGCTGTTTCACTTTCTGGCCTTTAATTAGTCGAACCTGAAAAAGTAGTATTCACTAGTAGACTAAATTACATAACTCAG
>CAYWJN010000082.1:0-10984 GCA_964457455.1 uncultured Candidatus Cloacimonadota bacterium | reverse complement strand
AAGATATTATGAATATTAAAATGAATGGATACTTTTACTGTTTACCGGTCAATTAATGATAAAATGAGACTTGACTTAAGACGCAAGTCTTGAGTTAAGGTGTGATGTTTCAATGGATTAGAAAACTTATGTCAAGTCAGCTAAAGCTAACTTAACTCAATTTTTCATAGTTTACGGACAGTATCTAAATAATTGGAGTTTTCCGCTCCTGGAAGAATTTATCAGAATGCCCCTAACTCCTCAGCTTGATTTTTTACAGCTTCCTGGAATTCAGATGAAAAAAACAGATCATTGAGTTTTTCATCATAAATGAAAGACTGGAAATTTTCATTCTTCAGAAGATTCTGGAAATCCTGAGATAAAACAGCTTGCTGAAAATCCTGAGAAGCATAAATTTTCTGGAATTCCTGAGACATAAATTGCTTCTGAAAATCCTGGGAAGCAGCCATTTTCTGAAAATCCTGAGAAAAATATATTGATTTGAATTCATCGTTGTTCATGAAGGATTGAAAATCTTCGGAGAATTGGTTTTGAAAATCCTGGCTATAAACAGCTTTTAAGATTTTTTCATTATCAGATAATTTTTGGAAATCCTGTGAGCTTAGAATTTTCTGAAAATCTTGTGATATAATCACGTTTTGAAAATCCTGACTGTAAATAGCTTTAAATTCATCGCTATCTATAAATTTCTGAAAATCCTGAGATGCAACAAGGTTGAGTGATTCTCCGAAGAATTTTTGGAAATCCTGTGAACAAATAATGACTTTTTGGATATCCATATTCCAGATAACTACTTTCTGGAAATCCTGGCTCATAGCTAATTTTAGAAATTCTTCATTTTTCAAAAGATTCTGCCATTCCGCACTTTGGCTGAATTTAACAAAATCTTCATTTTCGATTAAAATTTCCTCATCTTTCAGTTGTTCTCCCCGAAATTTCTCAGCTTTCTCCACACCACCAATTGTGCCTGCAAGATCTTGTTTAAATGGTTGCGGATAAAAAACTGAAAAATAAATAATCGCTACCACGATTATCACAAAGATGATAATGATTAATGGCTTTTTCACTATATTTCTCCTCCTTTTTTTTAAAATAAGTTTCTCCTTCTTATAAACTTGAAACGGATTTATCTGTCAAGTGTTAAAAAATCATCCAAAAGAAATTTTACATTATTGGTCATTCAAATCAATTTAACAGATATATCCAAAACTTATTCTGTCGAAATCAAAAATCAAGTTGACGTTTAATCTTGAAATTAAATATCAGGAAAAGGATTTAGATATTGATAAACGGAGAATGAATGAAATACAAAGCCATTCTTTTTGATGCTGATGGAGTACTTTTTGATTATCGAAAAGCTGAATCATTTGCTTTCTTAAAAACGTTTGATTTTTTTAAAATAAAAAAAAATTTGGATTCCATACATAAAAAGTATAAAACAATTAATATAAAAATCTGGCGAGAATTTGAAGAGAAAAAAATTACTTCTACAGATTTGAGAGTCGAGCGTTTTTCAAGACTTTTCAAAGTTGCAGACCTCCAACTTGACCCTGCTGAAGTCAGCAAAACTTATCTCACATTTCTTTCTCAATGCAGTTTTTTGAATGATGGAGCAAAAGAAATCGTAGAGTATTTTTCCGAAAAATGTGAACTGGCAATTATCACCAATGGACTTGCAGATGTTCAGCGTTCCAGAATTGGTAATTCCAAGCTGGTTTCTTTCTTTAAAATGCTGTTTATCTCAGAAGAAATCGGCTATCCCAAACCACACAAAGAAATTTTTGAATTCGCTTTGCAGAAATTGGAGAATAAAAATAAAAATGACATTTTATTAGTTGGAGATAATCTGATTTCCGATATAAAAGGTGGAAATGATTTTGGCATTGACACTTGTTGGTTCAATCAAAATATTTGGAATAATAAATTAGATATTCATCCGACGTATGAAATAAATAATTTATTAGAATTAAAGAAAATAGTCGTAGTGAGGAGCTAAAGCCAAGCTTCGGTAAGTGTAATATGAATTATGAAAGTTTATGAAAGAAAAAACAGAAATAAAATTAGCCGCGAAGTTCACAAAAAGCTCGAAGAAAAATACTCTTTGCGTTACTTCGTGTTCTTAGTGGCTGAGGAGTAAGAATGAGAGCAGTAAAAATTATTTTAGTTTTGCTGATTTTAGTTATTTTCAGTTGTGTACAACAGGCAGAATTAGGTTCAAAAAAAAATCCGATTAAGATGTATTTTGTGCCTTCAATGGAAGCCGGAAAGATTGTTACCAGCGGCAAAGCAGTATCAGATTATTTATCGGAAAAAACAGGTTATCATTTCAAAGTGGCAGTTCCCACCAGTTATGCTTCTGTTATCGAAGCTATCGGCACAGATGAAACTGATATTGCCTGGCTAGCAACTTTTGCCTATATTCTGGCAAATGAGAAATTTGGTGCTGAAGTTGCATTGACCACTGTTCGGAATGGTTTGGAAAATTATCGCGGACAATTCCTGGCACAGACAGACAGCGATATCAATTCTCTGGAGGATATTGAAGGCAAGATCATTGCTTACACAGATGCAGCTTCTACTTCCGGTTATTTATATCCTTCTGCGATATTAGCAGAAAAAGGCATCAAACCAAAAGATATGATGTATGCTGGCGGTCATCCTCAGGCAATTTTAGCAGTTTATCAGGGAACTGCAGATGTCGGCTGCACCTTCTGGTCTCCACCAAATGAAGATGGCACGGTTCGCGATGCACGCAGAGCTGTATTGGAAACTTATCCGGATGTTGTGGAAAAGATTAAAATCATTGGATACACAGATTGGATTCCGAATGATACGGTCACTTTCCGCAAAGATTTTCCAACCGAAATGAGAGAAAAAATAGTGCAATGTTTACTAGATTTTGCAGCATCGGAAAAAGGACACGAAACTTTAGTAAATTTGTTGGATATCGATAATTTTGTGCGTGCCAAAGATAGCGATTATGATGTTGTTCGTCAAACTCTGAACATTCTGGGAACAGATGCAGCGGAATTGATCAAATGAATAATATAATAGAAATAAAAGACCTTCACAAAGTTTATGCTGGTGGAACTCACGCTCTAAAAGGAATGAACTTAACCGTGAAAGAAGGGGAATTCTGCATTCTGCTGGGTTTATCCGGTTCCGGAAAATCCACACTTCTAAGATGTATGAACAAATTGATAGATTCCACTTCTGGTGAGATTTTTATCTGTGATGGAGATGTGGTTAATGCAACCGGCAGAACTCTTCGCCGCATCCGCAGGCAAATTGGAATGATCTTCCAGCAGTTCAATCTTATCAAGAATTTAACAGCACTTACAAATGTTCTCACAGGAAAATTGGGCTATGTTTCTTTGGTACATTCAGTTACTTTTGCCCAGCATAAAGCAGATATGAAATTAGCCTTGGAAAATCTAAAACGGGTAGGATTATTGGAATTTGCAGATAAAAAAGTAAAGAATCTGAGTGGAGGACAGCAGCAAAGAGTGGCAATTGCCAGAGCTCTGATGCAAAATCCGCGAGTGATTCTGGCTGACGAACCAGTTGCCAGTCTCGATCCTGCCACGGCTGATTCTGTAATGAGATACCTGGGAGAACTAAATAAAAAAGACAACATGACAGTTATCTGCTCTCTGCATTTTCTCAGTTTAGCTCGAAAATACGGTACAAGAGTTGTGGCTTTGAAGGATGGGGAGATTGTTTTTGAAGGAACTCCCAAAGAAATCGATGAAAAGAAATTCAAAGAAATTTACGGTGAAGAAGCAGAAGAGGTAGAAATCAAATGAAAAACAATAAGATAAAATCTATTATACAAGCATTTTTTACAGACCTTCTTTTTTGGATTTATATTTTGGGATGCATCTATTTTCTTATCCATCGCTGGTTTGAAATTGATCTTAAAAACATCCACGTAGTTATTGCCGGGTTAGTTTTTACGTTGATTTTCCTGTTTCTTGGTATTTCTCTTGGCAGGAAAATATTTTCTCCCACCAAGCTGACAGAGCTCAAATGGAATAAAACTTTCTGGGGTTGGTCCCTGGTAATTATACTTGTTATCACTTTTGTTGTAGGATGGAACCTGGTGGAAGTCAATCCCTACAAATTCTTCACGAAATTCAAGAATGCCGGTGGGATCATGTCCGGTATTTTTAACCCGAATTTTGACATCTTAACAGTGTGTTTATCTGCATTGGCAGAAACAATATATTTGGCTTTATTAGCTACGGTTTTTGCCATTCCTTTTGCCTTTATTTTCAGTTTTTTTGCAGCACGCAATCTTATGCCAAAAACGTTTTTAGGAAATTCAGTTTATCTTATTATTCGCTCGATTGCCACTCTTTTCCGCTCTATTGAAGCGATCGTCTGGGCAATTATTTTCAGTGTGTGGGTGGGAATCGGACCTTATGCAGGTATGCTGGCTTTGATGATCCATTCGATAGCAGCTCTAACGAAACTATATTCCGAACAGATAGAGAACATCGATGAAGGACCGGTGGAAGCAATAAAAGCAACCGGAGCAAATACACTTCAGGTTTGGATTTTTGCTGTGATCCCTCAAATAATTTCTCCATACCTGGCATTTACGATTTATCGTTGGGATATAAACGTGCGTATGGCTACGATCGTCGGTTTTGTTGGTGGTGGTGGAATTGGTTTACTGCTTCTTCAGCAGCAACAGCTTCTCAGATGGCACAATGTCGGAGTTATCATCTGGCTGATCGCTGCAGTGGTCTGGATTATGGATATGACCAGTGCAAAAGTTAGAGCAAAATTAGTGGAAATGTAACTCAAAGCTCATGTTTTGAGAAAGATCAAAGAATAAAGATAAAAGGCAAAATCAGAAAGCAAAAAGAAAAAAGGAACTGTTGGTTCAATCGTCCCGATTGAATCGGATGTTTTGCCAGATCGTCCCGATCTGAAAAGGAGGATAAATGCCTTCCCTCAGGATTCATAATGAATTGAAAAACGAGATTTATTTTGTAACTCTCACTGTCCAGAATTGGTATTATATCTTCGATCGACAGGATCGTTGGAGTATACTGCTTAATGCTTTAAAGTTTTATCAGAAGAATCATAATTTGAAAATATTTGCTTGGGTATTCATGCTGAATCACCTTCATTTGATATTTCAAAATCCTGAATCTTACAATTTACTGAAATCTTATAAAAGTTATACATCACATCAATTAGTAAAAAACCTGGAAGAAACGGAACCGAATGTTTTAAAAATCTTCAAATTTGAAGATGGCTATCATATTTGGAGACATAAAAATTATCCTGAATTGATTGAGAGCGAAAAATTCTTTTTTCAGAAAGTAAAATATACTGAGAATAATCCTGTTAGAAAAGAATATGTTTACAAACCGGAAGATTGGAAATTCTCTTCTGCAAATGAAATTCAACTTCTGGATGTAACAAGGTTTGAATAATGTTTTTCGGGACGAAAATAAGAAACAATGCAGACTCCTCGGGACGAGAAGTCCAACAGGAACAAAGAGAAAAAGACCGGAGTTCGGTTTTGTTCTATGCTAAAAAATGAAATATAAAGCTGTAATATTCGATCTGGATGGAACTCTCATAGATTCGATGGGAGTGTGGTTCCAGGTCGATGTGGAATACTTGAGTAAGCGAAATATTGAGGTTGAAGAAAACCTTTTCTCACAGGTTGAGGGTGGAAACAGTTTCATTGAAATTGCTCAATTCTTTAAAAAAAGATTTAACCTGCCAGATACCCTCGAAGAAATTATGAATGAGTGGACTGAAATGGTTGCTCATCATTATAAGAACAATGTTAAATTGAAGTCCGGTGCACTTGAACTAATTCATTATCTTAAGAGCAAAAACATCAGATTAGGAATCGGGACCAGTAATTCCAAATATCTCACAGAAATTGTGCTAAAGGCAAATAATGTGCTGCAATATTTTGATTGTATTGTTGCCGGTTGTGAAGAAATAAAAGGTAAACCCTTTCCGGATATTTTCCTGAAATTGGCATCTCAATTAAAAGTAGATGCGAGTGATTGTATTGTTATAGAAGATGTTTTAGTTGGTGTGAAAGCTGCCAAAAAAGCAGGTATGAAAGTTTTTGCAATTTATGACAAATACTCTAAAAAAGAGAAAACAGAAATTTCTGAAATCGCAGATTTTTATGCGGATGATTTCCAGCAGATTTTGGAAAAGTTTAGCCACGAATGAACACGAATTAACACGAAGATACATTTATGGATTTGAAGGGATAATGGTTGGCAGCTGCCACGCACTTCCTGCTTTTCTTCTTGCTTGGCGAGGAGCTGTTTGTTATCGGCATTTACATCAGAGCAGCATATTGTTGAATATCAAAAATCTCTAGTTGTTCGTTATCTGAATAGTTATCTAAAAAATTTGAGATGAATAATTCTTTACCATTTTGATTTGAGTTTTCAGAAACATTTCTCATCCCATATTTCAAATCCCATTTGAATATATTTGCAAAAGAAAATAATTCTTTAATATGCTCTGAATTATCATAAGTTAGTAACCATTTATGATTACACTTCTGCATTACTTCAGCAAATCTTAAGTGATCGAAATTTTTATGAAAATTACCATTTTTACCATACAATGCAGATTTAGTAGCCGAATAGTAAGGAGGATCTAAAAAAATGAAAACATCTTTGCCTGGTTTTTCAATAACATTTTGGTAATCGAAGTTTGTTATTTTTGTGTTATCTAAAATTGTTGAAAATTGTTTTACTCTTTCAATACTTGAGTCTGTAAATCGTCCTGTAAATGCTGCATTAGAAAATCCACCACTTTCAGTAGTTCCAGAAAATGTAATACGATTAAAAACAAAGAATGCAGCAGCTTTTTTAGATTCATCGAACTTATCAATGTTATTCAGTAAATATTTATGTAGTTCTTTCCCAATGCTAAATTCATTTTTCCAAAGCAATATTTGTTTGATAAGTTCTTTCGGATTATTTTTACAATGATTCCAAAAGTGATACAAGTTTTCATATAAATCATTTACCCAGAATTTCCTTTCAGGATATTTTTGCTTAAGATAGACAAAAATTGAACCACCACCTACAAACGGTTCTCGATATTCCTTAAAATCTGGAACTAATGAAGATATTTTTTTTACAGCTCTACTTTTACCACCTGGATATCTTAATGGACTTTTAATCATTCATTACTTCCCTTTTCGATAATTACTATGAAATTATTTTCAGAGCATTCTTGAAATAGTAATGAAAGAATATTGATTTGCCTTTGGTTCAATTTATTGTTAGCGTAAAAATCATTTATTAATGATTTTTCTGAATCAGATGTAATGCTTCCTTCAAGCTTCGATGAAGTAAGTTTTAATACAGGAATTGAATTATAAGAATTGGTATCTACTGTTACATTTTTAAGATTACAATAAAGTATTAGCTTTAATAAGCCATCTTTTATATCTCCAATACTGGGTAATTTTGAACTTTTTGAATGTTTCGCTTCGATTAGAAAAATGTTCTTTTCATTGAAATCAATTTCATCTGTTGTAAAATAATATAGTCCACCAAGATAGTTTTTAATCGTTATTGTGGCTTTTGTGAGACTTGATAATGCTTCTTTGGGTTGAATTGTTTGTCGCTCTCTATTTTGAGCTTCTTTTGCCTTTTCCCGAGAAGTTCTCATAAATTCTTCCACACCAGTCAGGAATTGGTTTTTGAATCTTTCAATTCCGCTAAAGTTATGAAATGTTACATCAAGTTCATCGGAAATTCTCTGATAAGATTTTTTTACTAAATCTATTAATGAAGGTAAGGTTTCATTTATTTCCTGCAAATTCCAATGAAGCGGAGAACTATGATAATTTGCAATTTCTTCAATTTTATTTTTAACATAATCATTGTTAAATTTTTGTTTTGTTATTTTGTTTTCACGAGTTGGATGTTTTTCTGCTTCATCATAATAAGCTAAAATTACATAAACATCTAAAAGGCTCATCAATGAGATTGTATCCCATTGAATATAATCTCTATCACCTCTTGAACCTTCATCTTTTATTATGGGAATTACAGTTATTCTTTTTTGATTTTTAAGTGTATTATAAACTCTCTCATAAGGATAAGAACGAGTTCTTTTGGGAGAAACCCATTTAGAAATACTGAAATTGTGCTTGTTGTCTTTGATGATGCAACTTGAAGGCATTGTATTCACATTCAAATCATCAAATGAGATTTCGATTAGTTCGCTTGATGAAAATAATTTATATTTAATCCCTGTAATTTCTGCAAAAATATTCATAGTTGTGTTTTCTCCTTACCATTTTCCTTTTTTTTAATATATTCAAGATTAACATATCTATATCTTCCTTTATCTCTATTCACAATTCCCAGATTTTCTTTTTCACTTTCTTTGTCAAATCCAGTTTTTTTTCTGATTACTTCTTCTAAATCTCTGATTATCTCTATACCAATAGAATTTCGATTCAATTTTTTTGCAACTTTCATAGTCGTTCCACTACCAAGAAACGGGTCTAAAACAGTTTCACCAATATAAGAGAATAATTTTATGATGCGATTTGGAATTTCTTCGGGGAATGCTGCAATGTTTTTTTCTAATGGTGAACCAGGTAAAACATTTGTAATTTTCCACAATGTTTTATACCATCCATTTTTTTGAAATTCTTTTGTATCTATTATCGAAGATTTTCTAATTTCCTGAGATTTTGAGCGATAATCGAATTTTCCTTTTTGAAAAATGATTATGCTTTCCAGTAAGTTATCTGGATAAAAATACATTGGATAAGGATTTTTTAATAAAACTCCACTTCTTCTACTTATTCGTAAATAACCGTCTGGTTTTTTCCACATAATTTTATCTCGATATCTGAATCCAGCATTTTGAACAATCTTTGTTGCGTCAGCAACAATCGGATATTTAACACCATCAATGAGCATATCATCAATGTTTAACACAAAAATTCTCCCTTGTTGTAGAACTCTAAACATTTCTTTTGCTACTTTTTTCAGAACTCCAAGATATTGATCGTAATTTTCAAATAGATTTTTGTAATCAAAAGGAGCATTAAAATAGGGTGGAGAAGTTACAATTAAGTGAATAGATTCATCTTGAATCTCTTTCATATTCATACAGTTACCGAAAATTATTTTGTGATGAGTATCCATAATTCTTTACTCCTTATTGCCGATAATGTTTAGAGTGCGCCACGATTCTTCTTGCTTCTCTTCATACTTATTGTGGGCACTTTTGTTATGGGTAAGTCTTTTCATTTTCATTTCCGATAGAATTTACCTACACCATCAATAGTTAATATTTTATCTTTCACAGAACCACTTGATGAACTGCCATCATCGTAATTAATTATTAACCGATTACCATCAATTTGCTCCCATTTACCTTTAAAAGTTTTATTTGATGGTTCATCATAGATCTCGATTTTACCTCCAGAATCATTACCTTTAATCTCAACATACATTGTATCAAAATGCCATTTGCCAAGCGGAGTATTTAGGTTTTTATTTATGCAACTTCTTGTAACGAAAAATAGAAAGGTAAGTAAAATTAAGAAAATTAGAATTAATGGTTTTGGTGATGTGTTTTTTGATTTTGC
Organism: uncultured Candidatus Cloacimonadota bacterium; assembly: GCA_964457455.1. Classification (GTDB taxonomy): domain Bacteria; phylum Cloacimonadota; class Cloacimonadia; order Cloacimonadales; family TCS61; genus JABMPU01. The sequence goes on along the minus strand of CAYWJN010000082.1, from coordinate 1,362 downwards.
GTATCGAGCCAATCTGCCTATTATTACAAAACCAAAGAAAATAGCCAAAATAAATGCAACGATTTTTAGAATAAGAAAACCCAAAGAAAAACTCCATACTACAAATGCAATAGAGAACAAAAGACCAATTACTGTCGATAAACCTTTAAAAAAATCTCTAAACAAATTAAACCTCCTTCAAAGTTGGTTAATTACAGATAAACTGTCGATTTCTTTTTCGATAGCAATTTTCAAATTATCATTCATCTCAATTAAAGGTTTTTCTAATATGTTACTAAATTCTTTTTCGATCTCTTTTTTGTGTTTTTTTATACTATTTTTTATCATTAAAGAAATCGTTGTTTTGTTAAAAACTGTTTTAGTAATAATTTTAGGAATTTTGATATTGTTTGTGTATTTTAATGCTTTCTTTTTACCAACAATACCAATAAGAATTGTAAGAACAATACCAGCAATTATTTCTGGAATAAGAAAAAAATATGAACCCCATAAAGCACCGCCTACGACAATAGCCGCTAAAGATGATGTTACTATAGTAGCTACATTATCAATATTTAATTCCATTTTTTCTGATTGTTGTGAAATGGCTTTAGAATCTATACTATTTTTAATTTTATTGATGTTAACTTTTTTCCCAGTATATGTGATACCATTGTTTACAAACCAATCATTTATTGAATTATAAAGTTTATCTTCTAAACCATATTTTAGAGTGTTAATCTCTTTTTCAAAAAGAATCTTAAATACTGGTTCATACGCATAAGCCTCTACTTGGACCTTCTCTTTTAATGATGCTATAGAACCACCATTTTTACCAAATGAGGTTAAAATATTTTGGATTTTATCATTATAAAAAGTTGTTGAAATTTCTTTGATTATTTTAGATTGAATTGATAATATTCGGTTGCTAATTTCTGGGCTGATATTTTTAGTAATAAATTCATCAATATTGTTTCTAAGCAAGTTTACAATATTATCAAGTTTGTTTTTTAAGTATGGCAACATAACCAGACCTTCACCAATAGCTGCTTTTGGATTACCGCTCATAAGTAAATTGTCTTTATCAATATGCAATACTTCGCAAATTGTATCTTCCACAAATGGCCATTGACTGCTTCCTCCTGTAAGAATCACACGTTCAATATCACTTGAGCGAACATTATTTTGTTCAAGACCAGCAATTAAAGATTCTTTAAACCAATTAATTAAATCTATCGATTTTTTATTTGAAATTATATTAGATTTTTGGTTTGTATTATTCAAATACTCAATGAACGATTTATGAGGAGAATATTTTTCTGTTCTTTTTGTAAATTCTTCCCAAGTCAGATTATTAAAAGCTCCATAATGCTTGATTTCACC
>CAYWJN010000081.1:0-11032 GCA_964457455.1 uncultured Candidatus Cloacimonadota bacterium | reverse complement strand
TGGATTTTGATCTGAGAAATAAGCGAATTATTCAAGAAGCAAAAGATAAGGAAACTGCCGTACTATTATTTGATCTGGTACTGGGATTTGGTGCGAATGCTGATCCGTTAAGCGAAATTCTTCCCGTCATCCTGGAAGCAAAAAAAATCACTCCCGATTTATCATTTATCTGCTCTGTAACTGGAACTGAACAGGATCCCCAAAACAGAAAAAATGTGATTGATACATTAGAAAAAAACAGTGTTCTAGTTATGCCTTCAAATGCTGCAGCAGCAGAGATTGTTAGCCTGATTTTAAGAGAAATTAATTAATGGAGAGGAGGAGATATGGGATTTAAAAAGTTATTTAATAAGAAGATAGAAGTTGTTAATATCGGTCTGGATGTATTCAAGGAAGATCTGGAAAAACAGGGACAAAAAGTTATAAATGTAGAATGGACTCCACCTGCTAACCTTGATAAAAATATCCTGCAGATATTACAAGAAAACAAAGCAATAATTGAGACTGCCAACGAAAAAGCATTAGAGATAATTTTAAATGGAAAACCGTTTCTTATCGGACTCGATATAGCCGGAAATGTAATTCCCGGAATGAAAGAAAATCTTCTTCTGCATTCCGGTCCTCCTTTGACCTGGGATAGAATGAGCGGTCCCCTGAAAGGAGCCATGATCGGTGCAATGATCTATGAAGGAAAAGCCAAAGATTTTGCCGAAGCGGAAAAATTAGGAGCTTCAGGTCAGTTTGATTTTGCTCCTTGCCATGAACATGATACGGTTGGACCAATGGCTGGAGTTATATCTGCCTCGATGCCGGTTTTTGTTCTTAAGAATGAAGAGTATGGCAATTTTGCTTTTTGCACGCTAAATGAAGGATTAGGAAAAGTACTCCGTTATGGAGCTTATGATTTGGAAACTATAGAAAAACTGAAATGGATGGAGAAGGAACTTTATCCGACTTTGAAGAATGCAGTGGAATTCATCGGGAAAATTGACCTGAAGAACATTATAGCCCAAGCATTGCATATGGGAGATGAAGTTCACAATCGTAACCGAGCCGGAACATCTCTTTTCTACAGAATAATAGCTCCGGCAATTGTAAGGACTTGCAAAAAACCGGAAGTTACAGCAAAAGTCCTCGATTTCATAAATGGAAATGATCACTTCTTCCTGAACCTTTCAATGCCTGCGGCTAAGGTAACTCTGGATGCTGCCAGAAATATTGAAAATAGCAGCATCGTGGTGGCAATGACCCGAAATGGAACCGATTTTGGTTTACAGTTAGCAGGAACAGGAAATTCATGGTTCGTAGGAAAAGCACTGGTTCCTGATGCTCTTTATTTCCCCGGATTTACAAAAGATGATGCCAACCCGGATATAGGAGATAGCTCCATTACCGAAACAGTAGGTCTGGGAGGATTTGCCATCGCAGCATCCCCTGCTATTGTACAGTTTGTAGGTGGTTCTGCTTCCGATGCAATAAACTATACTATGACAATGTATGAGATCACATTCGGTGAAAATAACATCTATCAGATACCCTATTTGAACTTCCGAGGAACACCAACAGGAATTGATATAAAAAAGGTTGTGGAAAAGGGAATTCTACCATTCATCGATACTGGAGTTGCACATAAAGATCCGGGTATCGGACAAGTTGGAGCAGGTGTATTAAGTGCACCTATGGAGCCATTTATCAAAGCAGCAACTGGTTTAGCTGAACAATTAAAAAAATAAGAAAGGAGATTATTATGAAACCACAAGAATTTTTAGAGTTTATGGATAATGTAAAAATTTATGACCTGACACAGAGATTAAGTATTCACACACCACCATGGCCAAGTTATATGCCACTACAGATTCAGTATTTTAAGAGATTAGCCGGGGCTCATATGGGGCAAGGTGCAAATGGGCAGATCATAAAAACCAGTAATCATGTTGGAACTCATATCGATGGTCAGATCCACTTCTTTGCAAGTGGAAAAACGATCGGGAATGTGCCAATTAAAGATTGGATCGGTCAAGGTGTTGTTGTAGATATCTCTGATGAAGTCTCAGATTATTCACTTTACACTCCCAAAATGCTAATGAAAAAAGTAGATATCCATAAAGGTGATATTCTCATTATCAATACCGGTTATCTTAAATATAGCTGGGATCAACCTGAATCTGATGAAGTTCGTTATTTTGTAAAGCATCCCGGACCAAGCCCTGAATTCCATAAATGGGCATTAGAAATGGAGCTCAAATGGATTGGCGTAGATTGTGGTAGTGCAGATCATCCTATGAATACGATCATTCGCGACTGGCATCCAAAACCATTCAAAGAAGCTGAGAAGAAATTGATGAAGGATTATGGTAAAACTTGGGATGAAATGTTCCCATTAGAAGAGTATTATCAGGTCATGCATTTGAATCTCTTTCCAAAAGGATTGGTTCATGCAGAAAACTTGGGTGGTGAGATCAACAAAGTAAATAACAAACGTGTTTGGATAGGATTATTCCCTTTGCGCGGTATCGAATTGGAATCTTCCATGTGCCGTATAATCGCCATGGAAGCGTAATAATATTAATATCTCTGCAGAAATTTCTGCAAAGATATTCTCGTCTTGTAGTAAATTGTATAGAATAAATAAGGAGTTATTATGGTTATAATAAACGACTTTGAATACCACAAACCAAAGGATATAAATGAAACCTTGCTCCTGCTTTCAGAATTTCAGGAAAAAGCAAAGATTCTGGCAGGAGGAACTGACCTGATAGTTCATTTGAAGGAAGAGCTGGCGAAACCGGAAAATGTGATCGATATTAAAGGAATAAGAGAACTTAATAAAATTGAAATATCAGAAGATAACATTTTCATTGGTGCTGGTATTACTTTCACCGAAATTATTGAATCACAACAACTCAAAGAAAAATTGCCAATTTTATGGAAAGCCAGTGAAAAAGTTGCCTCTGTAGGAATAAGAAACCGGGCAACTGTAGTTGGAAATATCTGCTCCGCAGTTCCCAGCCTTGATTCTGCTCCAGCACTACTGGTTTATGATGTAGAAGTAATTGTTCAGAGCAAAAATGGTAAAAGAACAGTTTCGATTCATGACTGGTTTATCGAACCTAAAAAAACAATTCTAAACCCTGATGAGCTTGTTTTGGGGATCAATATCCCAATTGTGAAACATGCTGGCGTTTATGAAAAATTAGGACGTTATAAAGGTGAAGACCTAGCTCAGGCTGGAATTGGGATTTTTGTAAATGAAAATAAAAATTATCGTTTTGCATATTGTGCTGTAGGTCCCATTCCCAAACGGATGAAAAAACTGGAAAATTTCCTGCAGGGCAAAGAAATTTCTGAAGAGTTACTGGAAGAAGCTGCTGGACTCATTTCTGATGAAATATCTCCAATTTCCGATATTCGCTCTTCTAAAGAATATAGAACTCACATGATGAAGATCATGTTCAAGCGCGGTTTACAAAAATCCCTTGCGATCTTGAAAGGTGGTAGATCATGAAAAAGATAACATTAAGATTAAATGGTGAATTGCGAAGTGTTTCTGTGGAACCGGAAGAAATCCTGCTCGATGTTTTACGAGATAAACTCGGAATCAAAACTCCAAAACATGGTTGCGACAGAGGAGATTGCGGAGCATGTGCAGTTCTTCTAGATGGAAAAAGCGTTCGCAGTTGTCTGATCCTTGCCATCGAAGTCGATGGACAAGAAATAGTAACTCTCGAAGGTTTATCTCAAAATGGTCTGACTCCTTTACAAACTGCATTTGTTGAAAATAATTCTTTCCAATGCGGCTTTTGCGCACCAGGTATGATCATTTCAGCAACTGAACTTCTGAATAACAATCCACATCCAACTAAAGAGGAAGTCCAGGAAGCACTTTCCGGAAATCTATGCAGATGTACAGGTTATACTTCAATCATCGATGCTGTGTTAGAAGCATCAAATGGAGGGAAATAATGGGAAAATTGAATTATATCGGACAACCTGTTATCAGGATCGATGGATTAGAAAAAGTTTCCGGTGCTGCTCAATTTGTCGATGACATAGATTTCGGACAGAATCTTTTATATGCGGAAATTGTTGAAAGCACTCAAGCACACGCGATTATTAAAAGTATAAATTTTTCCGAAGCAGAAAAAATTCCAGGCGTTTTGAAAATTTTCATAGGTAAAGATTTTCCCTACAAATTTGGTCTATATATGAAAGACAGGTTCATTTTTGCACAGGATAAAGTCAGATTTGTTGGAGAGCAAATTGTTGCAGTTGTTGCTCGAAATCAAAAAGCAGCAAAAATAGCAGCTAAACTTGTCAAAGTCGAGTATGAACCAGTAAAACCGGTTTTCGATCAAATGGAAGCTCTCAAAAAAGATTCCATTCTGCTTCATCCTGAACTGGGAGATTATCCTCATGTTCCCTGGTTTTTTCCCAAAGCAGAAACTAACATTGCTCACTGGAGAAAAACAAGGAAAGGAAATCTGGAAAAAGGCTTTAAAAAAGCTGATGTAATTCTGGAAGACACTTACGAAGTTCCCAGGTATGCTCATTGCGCCATCGAAACTCATGTCGCAGTAGCAAAGTATGACTATTCAAACAGATTAACTGTCTGGTCAGCATCTCAATCTCCATTTACACAAAGAAATTTATTTGCAGAAGCTCTTTCTCCTCTGGGATTGTCCCATAAAGATGTAAGAGTAATAACTCCTCATGTTGGCGGAGGTTTTGGCGGAAAGGCCGGTGTTACAATGGAAATCTTGGTTGCAGCCATCTCGACTAAACTCAAAGGATATCCTGTGAAAATCAGATGGTCACGCGAGCAGGAATTTTACAATACTTACCAGAGACTTGGTGTGAAAGCCAAGATCAAATTAGGGACAAAAAAGGATGGAACTATCACTGCTATCGATCATAAACTTTACTGGGATGCCGGAGCTTATGTCGAATACGGAGCAAATGTCGTCAATGCTGTAGGACTCTCTGCAACCGGTCCGTATCGCATTCCCAATATCTCGATCGATTCATTTTGCATTTACACGAATCTTCCTCCGGGAGGACCTTATCGCGGTTTTGGCTATTCCGAATTTTTATTTGGATTAGAATCTCATATAACCCGTATTGCTCACAAGATTGGAATGGATCCGATCAAATTTAGGAAAAAAAATGCTATCAAAGAAGGAGACACTCTTGCTTATGGTGCCAAGATGAATCCGAATGGTTTGTATAAGGCAATCGAGGCTGTTTCAAAAAAGATTGATAGGGAAAATATTCCATTCACGAATGATCCTAAAAAAGTTATTGGAAAAGGATTTTCTTTATTCTGGAAAGCTCCGGCAATGCCACCGAATGCCTCTTCTGCTGCTTTTCTCAAATTTAATGAAGATGGAAGTTTGAACATCCTCGTTTCTGGGATGGATATTGGACAGGGATATTTAACTGTTATGGCTCAAATAGCTGCAGAAATTCTATCAGTTCCAACCTCTAAAATTAGAGTTGAAAATCCGGATACAGATAGAAATCCTTATGAATGGCAAACTGTAGCTTCTCATGTTACCTGGTCTTGTGGAAATGCTGTTAAAAAAGCAGCAATCGATGCTCGCACACAGATATTTGATTTGATTGAAAGAACAAAAAACCTTTCTAAAAACAAATTATATTTAGATGACGAGAAAGTAAAATGCAAAACAAGACCGGATTTTGAAATTTCATTAAAAGAATTTGTGATATATGGAATACAGGTTGAGGATGGAACTTTCAAAGGTGGTCCAATCATGGGACGAGGTATGTTCATGCCAGAATTTTCCTCGACAAATGCAGACCCGGAAACGAGTCAGGGCGGACATCCGAATGTCCATTATACAACTGGAGCAGCAGGAGTTATTCTTGAAATCGATAAAGCAACAGGTAAAATGAAAGTTCTCAAAATCGCAGAAGCGATCGATGCTGGAAAAGCACTGAATCCCGATTTAGTGAAAGGTCAGGTTATCGGAGGAATTATGCAGGGACTGGCCACAGTTCTTTATGAAGATATGCGATTTGATAAAAACGGAAAAATGCTCAATCCGAATTTTACTGATTACAAAATTCCAACCTCGATGGATATTCCTGATGAGATAATTCCAATAATCATCGAAGTTCCACAACCTGAAGGACCTTTTGGAGCCAGAGGAATCGGTGAACATCCAATGTTACCGATCGCCGGAATGGTTGCTAATGCAATTGAAGACGCAACCGGAATCAGGATAAAAACAATGCCAATCACTGCGGAGAAAGTTGCTTTGGCTGTGATCAAAAAACACAAGAAATTGAACGATATGAATATTGTATTTTAAAAAAAAATAATTATATACGGAGGATAAAGTATGGATATGGAATTGGAACAAATGTTACGACCTGCGGAATTTGATATGCCTGAATATCCCGCAAAAGTCATTACTCTGGCAACAGGTGGACAGATGATTGTCCGACCTGCTACACGCAGAGATGCGCCAACGATCATGAAGGCAGTCAAACCCACGATAAAGATCGAACGGGATTTCTATGATGTGGTCGGCTCACGTGTGTATGCCGAGCTCCTTGCCTGGTATAAATACCGCTACAGAAATTGCTATGTGCTTATCGGGCAAATCGATAACATTCTTGTTGGTATGGTGAATGGACGTATGCTCACGGACAAGATTGGCATCAGTCTGCATACTCTGGCAATTGAGCGTGGTTTACGTATTGGTGCGCATCTTTTTGCAGCAAAAATGGAACATCATATTGAATTCTTAAAACAGGATGAGGTGTGGATTACTGCGGAATCTCCTATCGGTTTCAGGCGTTGGATGATAGAGTATGATCTGATAAGACAGCTGGGTGTGCAGCATGAATTGGGTGGAGCAGATTCCTTTATGTTGACACGAGATCTGTATTTCGAGAGTAAATCACGGCTTGTTGCAGGATCGCGACCCTGCCCGGAAGACTTGCTGGAAAAGGCAAAAAGCGAGATCATTATTGCTGATGAAGAATCCATTGTCACGCAGATATGTGGTGCGAAAGGAGCGTGGTCAAAATGAGAAATGTAGCAATATTAGGTGTTGGCATGACCGATTTTGGAAGGTTGGAAGATGATACTCTGATGGATATTCTGTCGTCAGCTTCCATCCATGCAATTGACGATGCAGGTATCGATCCGAAGCTGATCGATTTGGTATATGTTGCAAATATGGGTGGGGGTATCCTGAATCACAGAACTGCTATTGCCAGCGGTTTAGTTGATAATATTGGTCTGATCCCTGCTGCTGCCGACACCATCGAGAACGGACCTGCATCCGGTGGCTCTGCTATCAAGGACGGTGTGATGGCTGTGGCTTCCGGCTATTATGATTTTGTACTCGTAGTAGGCGGAGAAAAAATGAGGGATGTCAGCGGTTGGAGAGCAACGGATTTTGTGGCTACTTTGACCCATCCTGATGCGGAATATATCTATGGAATAACGCTGCCTGGCATGGCTGGAATGTTCGCGAATCTATATATGGAAAAATATGGATATACACGTCGCCATCTTGCAGAAGTCGCAATAAAAAATCATAAGAATGCGCTTATGAATCCTTATGCCCATGTTCAAATGGACATTGTAATGAAAGGTATTATTGATTCTCCTGATGCAGTGGTCAATAACTCACCTCTCGCCGAACCGTTGCATTTGTTTGATTCCTGTCCTGTAAGTGACGGAGGTGCTGCTCTGATACTCTGTGCCGAAGATCGCGTGAAAGAATTCAACAAACCTGTGATACGTGTGGCAGGATTCGGTCAAGCGACAGATACGCTCACACTGGCAGAAAGAGATGATCCGACCGATCTGAAAGCGGTTACTCTTGCCTGTAAGCAAGCGTATAAACGAGCAGGAATCACTGCCAAGGATATTAATTTTGCAGAACTGCACGATGCATTCACTATATTGGAAATCGCTGAAGCAGAGCATTCGGGTCTATATAAAAAGGGCGGATATAAAAAAGCTATCGAATCCGGTGAGAACAAGATCACAGGCAATCTGCCTATCAATCCTTCAGGCGGTTTGAAGTCGAGAGGTCATCCAGTGGGTGCCACAGGCGTTGCGCAAGCAGTGGAAGTTACTTGGCAATTGCGAGACGATGCAGGTAAAAGGCAAGTTAAGAATGCCGCCACTGCCCTGACAATCAATTTCGGCGGATTCGGAAATAATGTTGTTGCTCTCGTACTCAGAAGGGAGAAGTAATGAAAAGAAAAAATGACAAAGCATATAAATGTAAAAAATGCGGTAGAGTCACCTATCCGGAACGTATCGCATGCCTGAATTGCGGAAGCAGAGAATTCGAAGTCCTTCCCTTTACAGATGAATGCACTTTGCTCACTTTTTCACAGATATTTCAGTTGCCATGGGGGATTAGTGACAGATATCTTACTATCGGCGTGTGCATATTTGATAACGGTATAAAAGCAATGGGACGGATCACAACTCCGAAAGTTAAGAACGGCATGAGAATGAAAGCCAATTGGAAGTTATTCCGGGAAATAGCAGGTGAAGACGTCTTGGGGTGGGTGTTCGAGCCAATTAAATAGAAAATGTAAAATGTATCAGGCTTCGTTGCACTACGCCCAGACAAAAAAGTAAAAAATTAAAAAACATTGTTACTTTGAGCCTGTCGGGGCGGAGCAACCATTTATTATGTTACAAAAGAATACTGAGATGTAACTGTAAAAAAATATCTGGAAGATTATATCGGAGCAAACCTTGAAAAAAATGTAAGTCAGGAACTTATTGAAAAAAATTCCAAAATAATACTTCCTGATAAAGTGGGAGTTTAAAAACGAGAAAAATGAAAATAACACGGATTTTTACAAAAGGGGATGGAAAATCTTATTTCGAAGATTTGGAAATTGATCTGAATGATGTCGGACAAATCGGTTTACTTTCGAAAAAAATCAAAGCCACGGGGATAATTTTTCGCGAAACATCCGGAGATTATAATTATGATTGGCACAATGCTCCGCAAAGGCAATATATTGTAATGCTGGACGGAGAAGTTGAAATCGAAATCAGTGACGGTACGAAAAGAATTTTCCGAACCAGTGATATTATTCTGGTTGAAGATACAACAGGACAAGGTCATAAAAGCAAAGCTGTAAGTGGTAAACCAAGAAAATCTCTGTTTATAACATTGGACTGAGCTGTTTCACTAAATCAGAATTCTGCAAAAAAGAGACCTTCAAGGTTAAGAAACAGAAGTTGTTTCCAAACTAAAAAAAGCAGGTGGCTTGATCATGGAAAAAACTGTAACAACTGAATTTGCCTATTTCTATCCTGGAGTTACCAGTAATCTGCATAATTTTTATAATATTGATGGGATAAATGATAAACACAAGTTGGTGAATGCAGCAGAATTTGCAGAAGTTCATAAAAACTGGTTTAAAGAGTATAAGAACAATTATCACCAAGCTTCTATTGACCTGATTGAAAAAGATAGAAGTGTTCCAACTGAAGTTTTGAATAATTCAATAAAATCAGAATTCAGCTCCGTGAAGAGTTGGAACAATTGCAGATATGGGAGCATTCTATTTTGACCAAAGTCAACAAGGAATTGAGGATATATCAATTCTCCAACCGAGTATTATTCTTTATCAAAATTACCCCAACCCAATCAATCCTAAAACAACGCTATCTTTCTCACTTCAAAATAATAGCAAAGTTGAACTTTCCATCTACAACATCAAAGAGCAGAGAGTGAAACAACTTGTCGCGATCAGCTATCAGAAGTTGAGCATTCGGTAGTGTGGGATGGAATGGATCGAAATAATAAACCGGTTTCTTCAGGAATTTACTTCTACAAATTGAAATCCGGAGATTATCAAGAAATTAAAAAGATGATCCTAATGAAATAGGAATAGAGACGAAAATATATAATCTTATTTTTTTTATTCTTTGCTTTTTGCTTTTTCAATTGCTTCCGCAATTGAAGTAGGTGGTCATCTTACTGAAGATACGATTTGGTCACCAGAAAACAATCCTATCATGTTATTGATGATGTTTATGTAGATGATGATGTAACACTAACAATTCTTCCGGGAACAATTGTAAAATTTAATGAGGCTCCGTTTGTAAACTTAGCCTCATTCAACAATTATTTTGTTTATTATAATGGTTCTAATGTCGCTAAAATGCTTTGGATAGATGGTCAGATTATTGCTAACGGAACAGAAGAAGAACCGATCACATTTACAAGAATTCAGGATTCATTATATTACCATTGGGGAATTATATATCTACGTGAAGATGCTGATCTATGCAGTTTCAAATATTGTAATTTTAAGAATTCTGCTTTAATGTTAATAGTTGGGGCTGTCTCAGAAATACCTTTTTCATATTAAGCAACCCCAATTTTCAATATTGTTCATATTTCGGATTTATTCACATTTTGTATAAATCAACTCAGGATTGCTGTTTTTCGCCCAAATGAACAAAAAATATCGACAAAAATAGCCAATAAAAGTAAAAAACAGCTTCTTGATTAACTTAGTCCGTCCTGAAAAAGCATGTAAGTTATTGATAAATATGTTGACTACATATGGCATTTCATATACTTTACTCGTAGAGAGTGAGTAAAAAAGAATAAAAAGCTGGGAGTTTATGATGCTAAAAAATCAAGTTTCCGAACCGGAACTTTTCCGAATTGGCAGTATTTCTGTGGAGAGGAATACTTTCAGACCGAGTTCCCCATCCATGCCACCAGCATGACTAAATGGCGTAATCGTTTGGGAGAGGACGATCTTCAACAACTTCTTGAAGGAACGATTAAAAGTGCAATAAAAACCAAGACAATCAAACCCAGCAGATCAAACCTAAGCAGACCTACAAACGTGTAGGAAAGAAATTACTCCGCAAACATTCCGGTTATTGCCATGCAAAACAGATGAAACGAGCCAGGAAGGAGCCGCAGGAATCTCTCAAGAACGCAACGGAAATGGTACAATCGTCGGAGTGTGATAGAAGCAGATATTAGTCATCTTAAGA
>CAYWJN010000080.1:0-11489 GCA_964457455.1 uncultured Candidatus Cloacimonadota bacterium | reverse complement strand
GATAGTTCAGTCCTTGCAGCTAAAACAACCGAACTCGCTAAGAAAATGTGGAAACGGCTTGAATAGAAAAGTGAAATAAAATGCAAAACGTGGTTGACATAATTTCGATAGTATTAAGAGATTACTTCATCCATAAAAGAATTGGGAAGAGCAGAAAATGCGAAATTTTTGTAATTATAATGATAGATATTAAGTGAGACAATAATGAAGAATCAAAAAATTTATCTCGATACTTCTGTAATTGGTGGATGTTTCGATAAGGAATTCCATGTCTGGTCAAATGGTTTATTCAAAGATTTTCAAAGAGGAATATTTAAACTGGTTATTTCAGAATTAGTTTCAGACGAGATCGAATTAACCCCGAATATTGTGAAGGAAAAGTATGCTGAACTAATCGGTTTTGGAGTTGAAATAATTAAAGTTACAAAAGAAGCTTTGGAACTCCTTTCAAAGTATCAGGAAAGAAATATATTAGGAGTTAAATTCAGAAACGATATGCTTCACATTTCTATTGCTACTATTGCTGAAGTTGATATTCTCACGAGTTGGAATTTCAAACATATAGTTCATTTCGATAAAATTAGAGCATTCAATTCTGCAAATTTGGAAAATGGCTATAAACAATTAGAGATATTTTCACCAATATTACAAATCTACAAAATTCGCAGATTATCCTGTATCTTCAAATCCGATAATTAATTGAGTTTGTTGGTCTATTTCGGTTCGTAAGGAACGACGAGTCGAGACTAATTTGTTTTCAAATCGTCGTCGCAAGCTTCCCCGATACAATCATTCTTCTTTACAGGGTAAACTTACAACTCGAATAAAAACAAACTCATCCCATCTAAAAATATTCAATCTTCAATATAAAATATTAAATTCAAAGGAGGCAATATGCGTACAAACAAATTTTTAGGAAGAGACTGGCTCAGTCCTGAAATCGATTATACAAAAGAAGAATGGGAATCTTTATTACGTCTGGCAGAAGAACTGAAAACACGTTATGCAATGAATGAAGATACATCCAATATCTTGAAAGGAAAAATACTTTACACGATGTTTTTCAACAGTTCGCTTCGAACCAGAAGTACATTTGCAGCCGGCATTCAACAGCTTGGTGGTTTTCATGTAGATCTGGAACCGGGAAAAACTTACACTCCCGCTCGTAAAGGTTTTGAAGTTCCTTATAAAACCGAAAGGATCTGTGATGTTGCTCAGGTTCTCAGTAGAACCGGTGATGCTTTAGCTATCAGAATGTATGGTGCACCGTCACAATGGATATATGGTTTTGCACACGAAACAATGAAGGAATTTGCACACTATTCCGATATACCAATAATAAATATGGAATGTGATGTTTATCACCCCTGCCAAGCACTGGCAGATATGCTAACGATCAAAGAAAAATTCGGTGATTTCAAGAAGAAAAAATTCGTGATAAGCTGGGCTTATTCAGGCTCCACTGCAAAACCTTTTGCTGTCCCGCAAAGTCTTGCTCTGGCTCCTTCCCTTCTTGGAATGGATGTTGTTCTGGCTCGACCAAAAGGATTTGAGCTTGATCCGGAAGTTACTAAAAAATGTCATGAATATGCTGCTCAAAATGGCAGTACTTTTGAAGAAACCGATGATATGGAAGCTGCTTTTGAAGGTGCTCACGTAGTATATCCAAAATCATGGGGAGCTTTACCCTTCTTTGCAGAAATGGGTGAAGACGGCAAAAAGATCAAAGAAGAGAACCTGGATGGTATGAAAAACCTTTTTGAAAGAAATAAACACTGGATATGTGACGAAAAGAAAATGAAACTTATCGATAAGAACGGAATTTATATGCATTGCCTTCCTGCTGATAGAGATATGGAAGTTACTGATGCAGTTATCGATGGACCGCAAAGTGTAGTTTATGATGAAGCTGAAAATCGTCTTCATGCACAGAAAGCGATTATGGCTCTTTTGATGGGCGGAAGATTATAAAACCTTGAAAAGGTTCAGCAAGAAGAAAATTCTTATAAACTTTTTTAAAGGTATGAAAAAAAAGGAGAAAAAATGCAAATAAATATGAAAGGTAAAGACGTAATCTGCACACAGGAACTTTCAGTGCAGGAAATCAACGCTCTGCTGAAACTGGCTAAAGAAATGAAAGCAGACCGTTATGGAGATAAATATAATAAGCTTTTAAGAGATCAGACTTTCCTGATGTTCTTCTTTAATCCGTCACTCAGAACCAGAATTTCTTTTGAATCGGCAGCTACGGAACTCGGTGGTCATGCTCAATTCCTTGAGCCTAAAACTATGCGGCTGAAAAAAACAAGTAAAGGTGTGGAAGTTCAAGCAGGAGAAACAATTGAAGATGCAGCACAAGTTCTGGCGAGATATGCCTGCGGAATGGGAATCAGGATTCTGGAAACTTCCGTGGAAAATTACGGAGATGGAAATGCTCTTCTGCGCGAATATGCCAAATGGATGAACGTTCCCATTATCAACATGGCAGATGATAAATATCATCCCTGCCAGGGACTTTCCGATGTTATGGGAATGCAGGAACATAAAGGCGATCTGAAAGGCAAAACTATTCTGATGACCTGGGCTCACGGCTCGTTAGCACGTTCATATTGCTCTGTTCATGAGAATCTGCTTATTACTTCACGTTTGGGTATGAATGTGAAACTTGCTTTTCCGAAAGGCTATGATCTTCCTGAAGAAGAAATAGCAAAGGTGAAAGCAAACTGCCAGGCTAACGGAACAAAATTTGAGATAATCAATGACCCCAACGAAGGCTATACAGATGATGTGGAATTCGTTTATTCCCGTAATTGGTTCGGACCAGATTTTTACCGGATCGGTAAAGAAGCTGAAATTGCCCGTGCCAGTAAAATGACAGATTGGATATGCAACCAGGAAAGAATGGATCGTACAAATAATGCTTTATACATTCATCCTATGCCGGTTGATCGTGGAAAGGAAGTTACAAATGAAGTAGCCAGCGGACCAAATTCGATCATCGTGGATATTGCAGAGAATAGACTTCATACACAAAAAGCTATCATGGCAATGACCATTGCTGGGATGAAAGTAGAGATTTAAAATTTGGAGGAAAAACAAATGTCAAAATTAGCAGTATTAGCTATCGGGGGTAATTCCCTGATCAAAGATAAAAACCATCAAACTGTAGATGATCAATATGATTGCATCATAGAAACTGCTCAACATATCGTGAAATTGATCGAGCAGGATATTCAAGTTATTGTATCGCACGGAAATGGACCGCAGGTCGGTTTTATTCTTCTTCGTTCAGAGATTTCAAAAGATCAGCTTCACGATGTTCCACTTCCATCAGCAGGAGCTGATACACAAGGTGCAATCGGTTACCAGATACAGCAAGCTGTAGGAAATACTCTAAAGAAAAAAGGGATCAATAAAAGTGTGGCTACTGTAGTGACTCAGGTTTTAGTCGATAAGGATGATAAAGCTTTTCATTCACCTGCAAAGCCGATCGGTCCTTTCCTGAGCAAAGAAGAAGCTGAGAATAAAAAGCAGCAATATGATTGGAATATAGTTGAGGATGCTGGTCGTGGTTATCGACGTGTAGTGGCTTCTCCCATTCCAATTAAGATCATAGAGCAGGATGCTATCAATTGTTTGATCAAGAATGATTTTATCGTTATTGCTGTTGGTGGTGGCGGGATCCCTGTTATTGAAGATGAAAATGGAAATCTGAGCGGCGTTCCTGCCGTTATCGATAAAGATAGAGCTTCATCTCTGCTGGCAAGAAATCTGAAAGCGGATTACTTAATAATTTCCACTGCCGTAGAGCAGGTATATCTTAATTTCGGAACGGAAAATGAAAAAGCCATTTCCAGCATGACACTGTCTGAAGCAAAACGCCATTGTACTGAAGGACATTTCATGAAAGGAAGTATGTTGCCAAAAATCGAATCTTCTATTGAATTTCTGGAAGGTGGTGGAAAAGAAGTGATAATCACTACTCCCGAATTCATTGCTGATGCAGTTGCCGGTAAAGCCGGAACAAAAATATTGAGGTAATCATAACAACTTCCGAATGTGCGAAGCCCTTCGTAATGTTGTTCCCATCGGAGAAACAATCGGAAGAATTTCTGAGCGTTGGATCAATGATTTGAAAAACAAAACAATCGGAAGTGCTTTGCACATTCCGATGTTTCTAAAAAATGGAGAATAAATGAAAACCAAAGAACAAATATTAGAAAACACGATTAAACGATGTCGTGAAAAACACATTATCATTCCAACCTACAAACAGATGCGCAACCCGGAATTGATCCCGGAAAAGATCAGAGCAAAACTGAAAAATGTAGGTTTATGGGATTTGCATTCATTGAATATGTTCAGAATAACCTGGAAGAACGAACCGGTTAAATTCGGTGGAGGTTTTGGTGGAGTTAACTACATCGAACTTCCAAAAGAGATTACCGGAGTTAATGCACGTATTCTAATGTTGATCGGTAAATTTTTCCCAACAGGTTCTCATAAAGTAGGAGCTACTTTTGGACCACTTGTAGAAAAACTGGTAAGTGGAGAATTTGATCCCACCACACAAAAAGCACTATGGCCTTCCACAGGTAATTACTGTCGCGGCGGAGCTTATGATTCTTATCTGCTGGGATGCCATTCAATTGCAATTCTACCTGAGGAAATGAGTAAGGAAAGATTTGACTGGCTTCATAAGATCGGAGCAGAAGTTTATGCTACTCCCGGTTGCGAAAGTAATGTAAAAGAAATTTATGATAAAGTGAAAGAATTGAAGGCAGAACGTGGTGATAAAGTCGTGAATCTGAATCAGTTTGAAGAAATTGGAAATGCACTCTGGCATTATGCTGTTACAGGTCCTGCCATGGATGAGGTTTTTGAACTTGAGAAAAAAAGTGAACAGAGGTTCAGCGCACTTTTTCTTACACAAGGTTCAGCCGGAACACTTGGTTGTGCTGAATATTTAAGAAAAAAATATCCAACTTTCAAAGTCTGTGCCGGCGAAGCACTGCAATGTCCAACACTTCTTTATAATGGTTATGGTGGGCATCGCATCGAAGGTATTGGCGATAAACATGTTCCGTGGATACATAACATCAAAAATATGGATATGGTTGCAGGGATAGATGATGAAGCGAATATGCATATAATGCGGCTTTTTAATGAGCCGAAAGGTAAAAATTTACTCATCGAAAAAGGTGTTGATCCACGACTTGTGAAAAAGCTCGATCTGCTGGGAATATCCTCGATAGCTAACCTGATGGGTGCTATCAAGATGGCAAAATATTACGAAATGAACGAGAATGACGTCGTCTTCACGGTTGCTACAGATTCCATGGAAATGTACCAATCACGTATCATAGAAGAACGGGAAAGACTTGGTGAATTTGATTCCAAACAAGCAGCAATCGTTTATGAAGCTGACTTGATGGGAATTGGAATAGATCACATGATAGAAATGACCTACTATGAAAAGAGAAGAATGCACAATCTGAAATACTTTACCTGGATAGAGCAGCAAGGAAAATCCGTGGAAGAGCTCAATGCACAATGGTATGATGATAACTACTGGAAACGTCAGTTAGAGAAAGTTGACCTGTGGGATAAAGAAATTATGGAATTCAATGAGCGAGCCGGTTTGTTGAAAGAATATGAATAAAACATCGGAATGTTCAATTTATTGAATCTTCCGATTGTTTTAGAAAATTACATTCCGAAGATTCGATAAATCGAAACATTCGGAAGTAATCGGGTAGAAATTATGGAAAATAAATATTACTTTGAATGTATTACTTGTGGTAAAATATATGCAGCAGATGAAGTTACATACATCTGTCCTATCTGTGAAAAAGAAAACGATAACGATAACACACAACCACCCAAAGGCGTTTTGAAAACTCTCTATAATTATGAGAAGATCAGAACACGATATAAAAAACACAAACTCTTTGATAAACTCAAAGAAAAGGAATATCTAGAACTTTTACCGATAAAATCAGAACGAAGTTTATCTTTCTTAAAAGTCGGGAAGACTCCACTCTATGAAATAAATTCCTTACAAATCCCCCTTTTAAAGGGGGTTAGAATCTTCCTCAAGGACGACTCCCAGAATCCCACCTTTTCTTTCAAAGACAGAGCTTCCGACCTGGTTTGTGCTGTTGCAAAAGAGAATGGAATGGACACAATTGTTGCTGCTTCCACGGGTAATGCCGGTTCTTCACTCGCGGGAATTTGTGCATCACAAAAACAGAAAGCGATCATCTTCGTTCCAAAATCTGCACCCAAAGCAAAACTAACACAGATTCTTATGTATGGAGCTCAGTTAATTCCCGTGGATGGTTCTTATGATGATGCTTTTGAACTCAGCATCGAAACCACGAAGAAGTTCGGATGGTATAATCGAAATACTGCTTACAATCCTTTTACAATTGAAGGAAAGAAGGTCGTTGCTTTTGAAATCTTCCAGCAGATGAAACGAGAACTTCCAGATCGGATTTTTGTTCCGGTAGGAGATGGCTGTATAATTTCCGGTGTTTATAAAGGATTCGAAGACCTGTTGAAGTTAGCTTTGATCGATAAAATTCCAACAGTTATTGCAGTACAATCTGAAAAAAGTGATAATATAATTCGTAATTTGGAAAGTGATACTTTTATTTCCAAACCCAGTAATACAATCGCCGATTCCATTTCAGTAGATATTCCCCGCAATTTCTGGATGACGAAAAAATTCATCGAACAGTATAATGGTGAATGGATATCAGTTAGCGACGAAGAAATAATTTCAGCTTCCAAAATCTTAAGTGAGAATACAGGAATATTCGCAGAACCTGCAGCAGCAGCCAGCTTTGCCGGAATACTGAAGTATCACAAACAAGATAAAATTGACGAAAATTCAAAGAATGTTGTTCTTCTTACCGGAAGCGGTTTGAAGGATTTGAATGCAGTGCAGAAGATAATTGAGATCCCAAAGGCGATAAAAAATCTGGATGAAATTAATTCTTGACATCATAACGTCATAACGTCATAACGTTAATTGAATTTTGATGGTGAGATTGAAACCTTGAAAAGGTTTATAAGTATTTTCTGCATGCTGAACCTTTTCAACGGTTTCTTGGGTTTTAACCATTGAAAAAGCCTACTTGTGAAAATTTCCTCTGTAGGTAAGCTTTTTCAAGGTATTGTTAATAGGAGGTGCTTTATGGCATCATTTACAAAAAGAGCAACTGTTTATTTCGATCCTGAAATTCATCACATTCTCAAGCTTAAAGCTTTGGAAACCAACCGTTCCATTTCAGACATCGTCGATGAAGCAATAAGGCTCAAATTAGCTGAAGATGCAGAAGATCTGCAAGCTATTAAAGAAAGAGAAAAAGAACCGACAATTACTTACGAAGAGCTTATTGCAGATTTAAAGGTTCATGGCAAAATATAAACTGAAATTTGCCACATCAATCAAAAAAGATCTCCGAAGAATTCCCAACGATGATGTGGCTAGGATACTGAATCTAATTAAATCGTTGTTGGAAAATCCTTATCCAAAAAATGTTAAAAAATTATCTCATCAAAATAAATTCAGAATTCGTTATCGAAATTACCGAATTTTATATCAAATTAAAAACGATGAATTAATAATATATGTCCTAAAAATATCACATCGAAAAGATATGTACAAATGATATGAGTCAATGAAAGTCTTTAGCGAATGGAGAATTCAATGAAATCCATCAGAAAAATCGATGCTATCCCAAAACTAAATGGTACCTGGAAATTTTTAGATGATTATTCCTATAAAGAAATGATACATGGTCAATTGCTCTATTCTACCTGTAATCATGGTTTCATCAAGAAGATCACTTTCCCTGACGGTTACGATCTTTCCAAATTCACAATGGTTTCTGCAAAAGATATTCCTGGTGAAAATATAGTCCCGGAACCGGAATGTGATCAACCGTATATGGCAAATAAAGAAGTTTTCCATTTCGGTCAGATTATCATGGGGATCGCTCATCCAAATCGAAAACTACTTCACGAGTTCATCAGTAAAACCAAAATAGAATATGAAGAACTTCCTGCAATCACCGACATCAAAGAATGTTTGGAAAACGAAAATAATGCCTTCGGCAGAGAACTAACCATCGATCACCGAACAGGCAAAAAATCAGATCCAAACTGGGTTCATCATCATAAAATTTATTACACACCTCACCAGGAACAGGCTTATTTGGAAACTCAGGGAATGATCGCCATCTGGCAACCAAAAGATAAGATCATGTTCATTCGTGCAAACTGTCAGTGTCCTTTCTTTGTAAAAGGAGGTGTGGAAGCTATTATGGGTGATATTATCAAAGAAGTTGTCGTTGAAACATCGGAAGGAATTGGCGGTGCTTTTGGCGGAAAGGAAGATTTTCCCAGCCTGTTGGCGGGAATAACATCTCTGCTTTCCTATAAAAGCAGCAAACCCGTTAAGATCGTTCTCGACCGTTCGGATGATATCCAGATAACAACAAAGCGTCATCCTGCCAGAATTGAGATCAACTCATGGACAAACCTTGAAACTCAAAAGATCATGAAAGTTGATATTGATTACAGACTGGATGCCGGAGCCTATCAAACGCTTTCACCTGTAGTTCTGGCACGTGGTGTTCTGCATGCCATAAGTGGATACAGCATTCCAGACGCTTTTATTCGAGGAAGACTGTTTCGCAGTAATACTCCTTCCAACGGAGCTTTCCGTGGATTTGGAGCACCACAGGCTTTTGCCGCAATGGAAGCACATATTGATGACATTGCTGCAGAATTGGAAGTTGATCCGTATGAATTCCGAAAAATAAACATCTTCAAAATCGGTGATGAATTTCCTACAACTCAGCCTATCATAGAAAATAACCTTTCTGATTGTCTGGAACGTGTAATCGAAAAATCAAATTATTTAAACAAACTGGAAGAATTCAAAGAGTGGAATAAAACTCATAAAGATAAAAAAGGAATTGGGATTTCTATTGGTTATCACGGAGGTGGATACACAGGAAATGGCGAAAAAGTTCTTAATTCAGAATTGAAAGTAATTATTGAAAAGGATGCTGTTGTAAAGATATTTGTTGCCAATACCGATATGGGGCAGGGAGCGCATACAACTCTTGCCCAGATGTTTTTTGAAGCAATAGCTCACTCACATGAAAAATGCCGGATTCAACTTCCTAACACCAGCAAAACTCCCAACAGCGGTCCTACAGTTGCTTCCAGAACAATTTATATCATTGGTAACCTGCTACGAAGATTAGCCTTCGAGATTAAAGATGAACTTGGATTTGAGAACTTGGAAGAATATGTAAATTCTTATCAGGATGAATTTCCACGCGAATTTAGAATGACTTTTGTCCAGGATCCATCGGTAATTTTTGATGACGAAAATTATATAGGTGTTGCCTATAAAGATTATTCCTGGGCAGCATGCATAACAGAAATTTATTATCACGCAGATACATATCAGATAGAATTGAAAAAAATCTGGAATGTTCTCGATATAGGTAAAGTTGTAAATTCTAAAATTGCGGAAGGTCAGGTTGAGGGGGGAAATATTCAGGCAATGGGGTTTGCACTCTCAGAATTCTTCTACAAACCCGGTTACGGAAGAATGCACGGTTTTACAGACTATGCACTTCCAACCACTTTTGATATCCCAGAGATTTTTATTGAATTTATTCACACAGACAGCGAGTATCCCAAAGGTCTTGGTGAGATCCCGATGGACTTTCCGGCACCTTCTATCCGAAATGCTTTCTGTAACGCAACCGGAATTTTCATAGATGAGATACCACTGACACCTGAAAGGATTCTCAAACATTTATAGAGAAATAAAAAATGAAAATATCATTTATTTTAAATGACAAGAAAGTTAACATAGATGTTAATCCAATGCGCAGACTTCTGGATGTTATCAGGGAAGATTTCGGACTCTTGGGATCAAAGGAAGGTTGTGGTGAAGGCGAATGTGGAGCTTGTACAATACTCCTGGATGGAAAACCCGCAACATGTTGCATTTTAAACGCAATTCACGCAGATGGTAAAGAAATTTACACAGTCGAAGGAATTGCAGAAGAACCACTTGGAAAACTGCTGATTGATTGTTTTGATGAAACCAATGCTGTTCAGTGTGGATTCTGTTTTCCGGGATTTCTGGTTTCTTCATATTTTTATTTGAAGACAGATGGCGAGAATAATCTTGAGAAGATAAAAAGAGCACTTTCTGGAAATATCTGCCGCTGTACTGGATACCAGAAGATTTTCGAATCTGTGCTGCTGGCTTGTGAAAGAATTCAAAATGGAAATAAATAATGAAATTCTATAAACCAAAATCTCTCTTAGAACTATTTGAAATCTCCGAGAAAATCGAAGGGAAAAAGTATTTTCTTGCTGGTGGAACAGACATAAACATTCAGATAAAGAATTATACGATCCATGATGAAACCATAATTTTTCTGAATCATTTAACCGAATTAAAAGGTATTTTACAATCCGACAATCACATCATCATCGGAGCTTTAACAAGTTTTAGCGAAATTTTAGAATCGGGACTTTTAAAAAATAAACTACCTTTTTTTCAGGATTCGCTTAATAATTTTGCATCCCCTCTAATCCAAACGACAGCAACTATTGGAGGAAATATCGCTAATGGCTCTCCCACAGCAGATGTAATTCCTTTATTATTGGTTCTGGATGCAAAACTGAAATTATTCTCAAAATCGAAATTACGTGAAGTTCCTATCAGCGAATTTTATCTTGGATACAAAAAGTTCGTTTTGAAAAGGAATGAAATCATTGGAGCTGTTTTGATTTCTGAAAATGCAGAACAAAATTATAAAACTTTTTACAAAAAAGTAGGTTCCAGAAAAACTCTAACTATTGCTAAGATAGCTCTTGCCGGTTTGAAAATAATTGAAAATAATCTGTTCAAAGAAATCAAATTAGCAGTCGGTAGTTTAAACGAATTTCCACGCAGACTTTATAAATTAGAGGATTATCTAAAAGATAAATCAGTAAATGAAATTGATTTTGCTGAACTGGAAAACCAATTAAAACAGGAAATTACTCCCATAACTGATCTTCGTTCCGATAAAGAATATCGTTATCAGGTTTGCGTAAACCTGATCCGTACTTTTTTGAATCAGTAAATAAACATTTATCGTTTTCCAATCCAGAAAGAATCACGTGCAAGCAGGATGTATCATTCTGATGCGTCCGAAACGTTTTGGTTCAATCCGGCAGTTGCCGGAAAACTTAACTCAATTTTTCAAATTTCTTCAGTTTTCCAGTGCTCCGCTCCGCCATATTTTATTTTCTGTTTGACAGTTATCCTTCATTTCAGCAGTTTCGGTTTGATTATAAATTAAGAAAAGAAAAATTTCCTACCTTTGACACCTAACCCGAAGCGAATATGCATAAACAGGGCATTTTAATTTTCAAAGTTGCGAAAATTGTCCCTACAA
>CAYWJN010000079.1:0-11530 GCA_964457455.1 uncultured Candidatus Cloacimonadota bacterium | reverse complement strand
TTATCATACCAACCAACGATCCCTCATCACGTTCAAACTTCCCACAACTTATGTGTCCCTGATCTCCACCGGCATTGGCAATAGCATTTCCGTTTGCATCCCAACCTGCAGCAATATCACCTGAAGAAAGGATGTGAGTTCCATAAATATCAAATCCGCCGGTATTACGATCATCAATCCAGATGACAAATGCTCCACCATTTTCATCATTAACAATATTCAATGAAATCTGTACATCCTCTACCAGACACAACGGAACACCATCTGCATCCCAGAGCAAATTGCCATCAGCATCCAGCTTCTGGGCAAAAATATCACCGGCATCTTCATAGCGAAAATCTACCCAGGCAACCACAACTTCATTATCACCAGATTCGATGATCACGATATCTTCCTGCCTGTTAATAACACCGTTTATCAAAGCTCCTTCTTCTCCCCACAATAGATTGCCATCTACATCCACTTTCTGTGCATAAACATCACGGTCTCCAAGACGTGTATCCGACCAGACATAAATTACACTTCCATCAGCAACTGTTGCAGCAGCTCTAAACCATTCGATGTTAATTCCCTGTCGAATGGGAATTCCATCTTCCTGCCATTGAATCTGAGCGTAACTAACAGCAACCCAGAGGATTATCAATAAGCAAAATAACTTTCTCATAAAAACTCCTAATTTATTTTTTCTTTTTTTTAGACTATCTTTGAGACAAATTTTGATATCTCAGTTATTTGACAAGAAGCATTTTTCTTGTTTCGGAAAATTTATTCGCACTCATTCTATAAAGATAGATCCCGGATGCTACCGAGCTTTCAGAATCATCTGTCCCATTCCAGATAATTCGATAATTTCTTGCTTCCAGATGTTCATTGATCAGCGACTTTATCTTCTGACCTTTTATATTGAAAATCTCAATTCTGGTAAAAGTAGGTTCATGCAGAGCAAAGTTTATGGTTGTCTGCGGATTAAAGGGATTTGGATAGTTTTTCCCAAGAGATGTAAATAACGGAATATCACCATCTCCTACATCTACCAATGGTTCTCCTTCTCCCTGTAATGAAACTGGATATACAGGATTGATGGGATCATTGCTTTCAATGAATAATGTATCTAAAATTACACCTTCATAACCGGGAGCAAAAGTAATTTCCAAAACCTGGTTTTCTTCAGGTTCCAGATTGAATCCTGTTGAATTTACCGAATACTCATCTGTATTTGTGTAAATATCTGTTACTGTGAGGAAAACATTTCCAATGTTTGTAACTACCAGAGTTTTCATGCTATCAGCTCCAATAGTGACAATTCCAAAATCAAGCGAATCAGCAGATACATCAATATAGGGAACTCCGGAAATTAGACCTTGTCCAGAAAGATTTACTTCTATGAACGGATCATTCGGGTCATTACTTTCAATGATCAGAGTTCCAATAATTAATTCATCAACTAAAGGAGTAAAAGTTACCTGAACATCCATTGTTTCCATTGGAAGAAGATTAAACTCTGTAATATTAACTGTGAATTCATCTGCATCAGAAGAAATGTTGGAAACTATTAAAGGATCGCTACCCTGATTTGATACTGCCAAAACCAGTGTGCTATCGCTTCCAATATAAACTACTCCAAAATCCAGTGAATCTGTAGAAACTTCTATATCTGGCAGTTGAGAAACAACAGTAAGTTCCACAGGAATCGTTATCAAGCTGGAATTGGGATCATTTGACGTAATAATTAAATCGCAAGCATAATCACCGACATCGAGATCTTCTGTGCTTACAGAAATATTAACATAATCTGTTTCACCGGATACAACAAACCCGCTAGCAGGATCAATATCCAACCAATTGATTTCCTTCTTAAATAAAATAGCAAGTTCATTCTGAACATAAGTACTATTGTGAACAACTTCCAAACCAATATCACCGAGTTCATTCTGAATTCCGATCGTAGCTGTATCAATATCACCGGAAACAGTTCTATACTGAAAGAGAATTTTCCCATCCGGATAGATAATCATTTCAAAATCGTATGTTCCAGTATAATTACCAGCAAAGTGAATAACATCATCAAACCAAACAATAAGACTATCGGTGGTGCTGTAATAATATACATTTCCACTATCTATAGGATCAAGATCATCCCAAAATCCAAAGATGGCTGGTTTAGGAGCATCAGGATGCGGAATGGAAGAATTGCTCCACTCTGTATTATCATCTCCAAAACCTATCCAGCCATTTGGATTGATTCGAAACTCGGTATAATCAGTTCCATAATAGTTGAAATCAAAACCAATCGGCATCAGTGGAGTTCCTTCATCATTATGCACAAAAGTTACTTCAGTTCCTAATCCTGTAATATCTCTCCAACTGTAAGCAGGTCCGCTTAATTCATTGCTGTCAGCCCAGATATAGCCATATGCATCCGGACCGCCGGAAGCTCTTAAACTTTCATCTTCATAGTTTTTTACTATATTGTAAACCAAATTGGCTTGCCCTGTATTTGTAATTCCCAGAACCTGGAAATCGCTGTTATTTTGCAACAAATAGAATTGGAAGTAATCCTGACTAAGCTGAATTTCTGGAGGAGCCAAGATTTCAGAACCCTTTGTAGTAAAGAAAAGAGCTAAGTTATCTTGAAGAAGTTTGGCAGCAGTTGGATACTGGTTTGTGTAAGTATATTCCAACCCCACATCACCATCATGATTTTCCAAGCCAACTGTAGCATATTCTCCGTGTGACACATATCCACTGTAATAGTTTCCCTGATCAACATTATTTACTGTTTCATATTGGAAAAGAATCTCTCCATCCTGAGTTGGAGTGACATAATAAACCGGATCGTACAAAATAACCTGGAAGGTTTCTGTGGCATTATTATAATCGTTCTTAAGCTCAGACCATTCAACAATAAAGTAATGTAGATCTTGCTCGTAATAATAACAAACATTTCCATTACTGGTTTTAAGGTCATCCCAGAATGGAGCAATCATTGGGGATGGACCAAGTGGACCTGGTATTGTCCAGTTCATGAATGAAGCTTGTGTAACATTTCCAGGTGCAATCCAACCATTTGAGCAAACAGTTATCGAATTGTAAACCTGACCATAAAACCTGAAATCAAACGGTAAACTGACATACCCAATATCTCCTTCATCACCGGGATCATAAAGAGATATAATTTGTCCGCTTCCACCATTATCAGGATCAATTTCAATCCAGTTGTAAGAAGGTGCCAGATCATAAGAAGAATCGCCACTATCATAACAATAATAACCGTATGCATCCGGTCCTAAAGGATCAGTAACAAAAACCTGACCAACCTCAATAACTAAATTGATTTCATCATTATAGCCATCATCATTTGTTAAAAGTATGGTAAACGGAATCTGCGAGCCGGGAATCACATCCGGACTGATACTAACTTCAAAAGGATTGGTTGTATTAGAAACCTGTGAATTAGGATTTATCATAAAATAATAACCCGTACTATCCGGAATTGATACACCTTGATTAGAACATCTTAAAATCGCATTTAATCCGTTTATACTCACAGTTCCGATATTCTTCAGAGCTACCACAACATCAGCAGTTTCACCCGGATCCAGAATCTGGTTATTGCCGTCTAAAATTGTATAGCCGCTTGCATATAAATTCGCACCATCCACTGTCAAGAATAGGTTATCGCTCCATTGGTTATTGTCATCATCCTCAATATCAAGATTAAATACAATTTCCGAACCACCCAAAACATCAGAAGGAACAGAAAATCCAAAATCATCATAGCAAACAGAAGTATCTCCTGGAAGAATATTTCCGAATTCTTCATAATCATCTGTTATCGTAATAAATTCTGTTTCCGTGGAAATAACAGCAGAAACCGAATTGGTTGTTTGAATTCCGAAATTTTTAAGTTCTACAACCAGTTCGATCACTTCTCCCGGATTGATCATTTGATCACCATTACCAGAAGATTCACCAACATTATCATCATCGATTATTATCGTTTCCGTATTCACAAATTGGTCTGCTTGAACAATCTCAAACGAGCCAAGATGAGGAATGAAATCATGATTTGTAACTGTAAGATTAACTTCTCCGGTAAACGAGTTATTTAAAGGGATAAAAACCTTCCCATCTTCATCTGTGTAAGCCTGTTTAAAAATTTCATCATTTCCTTTTAAAGCACAAACCCAAGCACCATCGAGAGAGGAGCCAAAATCATCAGTTACAGTTAGTTCCAGGAAGTTGGTTCCATATGCTACTTCAGGATTGTATGCTACAATCATGGATCGAGGAACATCTGTCCATACTTCCATTCCCGGATCACCCATAAGATTATTCCAGTATGAAAATTTATCGACCCAACTGTTCGGATTATTAGGATAATTGAGATACAAACTTAATTTTCCCCGATTAAGGGCTCCACCCATATGGTAAATTTGATCAGTAAAAATCCCATAGAAAATTCCAGCATCAACGCAGTTATTAAAACATGTATGAGTGTTAAGCGTAGCAGTGCTTATGGCAGCAATTGCCCCTTTGGGTTCTGTAGGTGAACCAGCTTTTAAAAATCTTTCACTGATACAATCTGAGGTTCCTTCGAAATCACCTGTACCACAAGTTAAAGAAACTGCAACCGGTAACATAAAACCATTTGAAAGGTTACTAATATTGGAAGTGGACCATCCGCTCATTCCCCAATAACCTCTATAATTAAAATATGAAACTCCCCCATTCAATGCTGTGCTCATCTGAGAAGTCCAGGAACCGTGAGTTGTGTCATAGATTTCTATAAAAGTAAAATTGTCTGTATGCTGATCCATCATTTCCTTGATGCTTTGTTTTGTATAAACACAAGACCATCCTGAAGAAATTGGATCTCCCACCATTACTGCTTTTCTATACCAGGTAGTTTGTCCTAAATAAGGTTCCTTCTCGTAATTCAGTATTTTGGCAACAATCGTATTAAGCTCAAACAGATCATTGAAAGAAAGACGTCCGATAAAGATATCAGATAAAATATCTCCACCTTCTAAAAGAGTATAATAATGATCACCTTCTCCCCCACCATAATAACCAGTTGGAATGGAATAACTTCCACCCGCATCACCAACCAGGCAAACAAATTCAGGTGGATTATCCCAATTATCATACGCATCTTGGATATAATTTTTTATAGAATATGAACTTGTTCCGGTTTGTACTGTACTGGCTGATGTAACTTCAAAACCTTTGAGATGTTTCCAATCCGTAAGAACCTGAAGTGTAGCTTCCACGCTCGTATTATTAGGATAAATAAATAAATAGCTGGGTTCTTGATACTCATCATCTCTCGTATTTTCGGAAACGACTTCATCATAATTTATTATTGATGACCTATAAAGCGATTCAAAAGCACGCGATTTCTTTCTGGAGGAATTGAATTTAATATTCTCACCACCATTTCCATTAACATTTATACTAACCTCGATATCTTTGATGATTCGTAGTTCCCTGGTTTGAGGATTATATTGAAATGGATTAATAGTAACATTTACGATGCGAAAATCCCGCAGAATTGCTGGTGTGCCGATCTCAACAATTTCTCCGGGAAAAATTTCATTTCTTGTATAAAAATCTTCATCTTTCACAAATCTTGTTTCTTTTGGCTGACTTTCGGTTTGAAATTCCTGCCTGGGATAGATGTTCATATCTGTTAAGATTTCTTCTTCCAGGTTAATAATTTCATAAGATACATTTCCCTGCTCCGGAATTGCAACTAATCTTGAAAATCTTGGCAGATCCGGTTTACCAACTTCTGCGAATTCACCTTCATTCAAATATGAAAGTTTTTGATAAATTTCTCCGTCATGCTCAATAGTTTCAGATTCAAAACCATCTAGACCAAAATGCAATTCTGTTTGTTCCAGGTTAGATGCTCTGCATTCAAAAAGCTTTTCCTGATTTGTATCAATCTCTACCCAATCAGCAAAAAGAAAACTATAAAACCATATTAATATTATTACTAAAAAGATTCTCCTCATCCTTCCCCCGTCACTTTTATTTCACTTGCAACTTGCTCCTATTTGACAAGAAGCATTTTTCTTGTTTCGGAAAATTTATCCGCACTCATTCTATAAAGATAGATCCCGGATGCAACCGAGTTTCCTGAATCATCTGTTCCATTCCAGATAATTCGATAATTTCTTGCTTCGAGATGTTCATTGATCAGCGACTTTATTTTCTGACCTTTTATATTGAAAATCTCAATCCTGGTAAAAGCAGGTTCATGCAGAGCAAAATTTATGGTTGTCTGCGGGTTAAAGGGATTGGGATAGTTTTCCCCCAAAGCTGTAATTAATGGAATATCACCATCTCCGATATCTACCAAAGGTGCTCCCTCTCCTTGCAATGAAACTGTATATACTGGATTGATGGAATCATTGCTTTCAATGAATAATGTATCTAAAATTACACCTTCATAACCGGGAGCAAAAGTAATTTCCAAAACCTGGTTTTCTTCAGGTTCCAGATTGAATCCTGTTGAATTTACCGAATACTCATCTGTATTTGTATAAATATTTGTAACCGATAAGGTTAGAGTTCCAGTATTCGTTATGGTTAACGTGTTCAGACTGTCAGAGCCAATGATCACAACTCCAAAATCCAGCGAATCCGCAGAAACCTCTATTACTGGAACAGGAATGAAACCCTCTCCTGATAAAGAAACTTCAATAATTGGTTCATCAGGATCATTACTTAAAATCGTTAATGTATCTAAAATTGTTCCTTCATAAGAAGGAGCAAAAGTTATCATGATATTCTGAATTTCATAAGGCTCCAGATTAAAACTCGTCAAATCTACAGAATATTCGTCAGTATTTGTATAAATTTCTGTTACGGAAAGAGACGTATTTCCATTATTCGAAACTGTCAATGTTTTCAGGCTATCAGTTCCCACTATGACAATCCCAAAATCCAATGAATCTGCAGATACCTCTATTACTGGCACAGGAATGAAACCCTCTCCTGATAAAGAAACTTCAATAATTGGTTCATCAGGATCATTACTTAAAATCGTTAATGTATCTAAAATTGTTCCTTCATAAGAAGGAGCAAAAGTTATCATGATATTCTGAATTTCATAAGGCTCCAGATTAAAACTCGTCAAATCTACAGAATATTCGTCAGTATTTGTATAAATTTCTGTTACGGAAAGAGACGTATTTCCATTATTCGAAACTGTCAATGTTTTCAGACTATCAGTTCCCACGATGACAATTCCATAATCCAATGAATCTGCAGACACCTCAATATTGGGAACTCCGGGAACGAAACCTTGCCCTGAAAGACTAACTTCTACAGTTGGATTATTCGGATCGTTACTATCTATTGATAATATTCCGGCAATAAGTTCTTCGGAAATAGGAGTGAAGGTAACATTAACATTTTGACTTTGAGCAGGTTGAAGCGTGAATCCTGTTATATCAACTGTGAATTCATCTGCATCAGAAGAAATGTTGGAAACTATTAAAGGATCGCTACCCTGATTTGATACTGCCAAAACCAGTGTGCTATCGCTTCCAATATAAACTACTCCAAAATCCAGTGAATCTGTAGAAACTACAATATCTGGTATTTGAGATACAACAGTAAGATCAACTGGAATTGTCACTAAATTAGCTTCAGGATCATTAGTAGAAATTAGGAGATTACATAAATAATCACCATCATAAAGTTCCGCCGAGGAAACATCCAGGGTAATTGTTTCAGTTTGTCCGGACTCAACAAAACCGAATGTGGGAGAAATATCCAACCAATCAATAATTCTTATGAAAAAAATGGCATATTCATTTTCTACACAGTTTCCATTATAAACAACTTGTAATGCATCTGATGAATCTTCATTTTGGATGCCAATTGTTGCTGAATCGATATCTCCTGTCATTTCTCGATATTGAAATAAAAAACTCCCGGTTGAATATATTATGAATTGGAAATCGTATATTCCATTATAATTACCAGCAAAGTGCATAACATCATCAAACCAGACAACCAAACTATCGCTGGTGCTGTAGTAATAAACATTCCCGCCTGAAATAGGATCAAGATCATCCCAAAATGGCATAATGGCAGGTTTGGGCGCATTAGGATGAGGAAGAGAGAGATTATTCCATTCTGTGTTATCATCTCCAAAACCTATCCAACCATTAGGATTAATACGAAATTCATCATAAAGGGTACCATAAAATAAGAAATCAAATCCAATAGGCATGAGAGCAGTGCCCTGATCATTGTGAATAAAGGTAACTTCCGTACCTATACCGGAAATATCTCGCCAGCTATATACAGGACCATTTATTTCATTGTTATCTGTCCAGATGTAGCCATAATCATCTGGACCTCCGGAATTCCTGGGATCAACATATTGTTTCGTAATACTATAAATTAAATTTGCTTCACCAGCATTGGTAATATCCAAAGTTTGGGTATCAGTTTGATCCGGCATAAGAATAAACTGGAAGTTTGATGGATTCAAGACCAGCACAGGAGGTTCTAAAATTTCAGAGCCATTTGTCGTGAAAAGTATTGCCATTTCATCTTCAAGAGGTTTTGCTGCAGTAGGATATTGATTATTGAATGTATACTCCAAACCAATAAGCCCTGTGTGATCTTCCAATCCTACTGTAGCATATTGTCCGTATGAGTTAGGATAGCTTCCCACATCCACGTTATTCACAGTGTGATATTGGAAAAGTATATCATTATCTCCTGTAGAAGAGGGATAATAATTGATATCAAATAGAATAATTTCAAATGTTTCTTCGTAATAGTCGTTACTTTGGTTCTTAACTCTGGACCATTCCACCACAAAATAATGTTCAGCAGAATCATAATAATAACATACTTTACCACCGCCCATTTTCAAATCATCCCAGAATGGAGCAATCATGGGAGAGGGTCCCAGAGGTCCGGGAATTGTCCAGTTCATATAAGAAAACTCTTCTGTAATACCAGGAGATATAAAACCATTGGAACAAACACTTATCTGATTATAAATCATACCATAAAAACGTAGGGTAAATGGAAGGCTGACAATCTCGATATCTCCGTTGTTGCCATTATCGTTCATGGGCAGGATTGTGCCGGAGCCTCCATAGGTAGGATCGATCTCAACCCAGTTATAAATGGGAGTCTGAAAATAATTAACATCTTCATCGTCATAACAATAATATCCGTAACTATCTGCCCCTAACGGATCAGTCACTGATACTTCTCCAACCTCTATTATGAAAGACAATGTCTGTGAAAATCCATTTGCATTGAATAATTCAAGATTAAGAATATATTGAGAACCGGGAATTATCTGAGTATTGGCTGTAACCTGAAATGTATTAGAACTATTTGTGCCTGCATTATTTGGGAGGATTGTGCCAAAATAACCCTCAGCATCGACAATTTCGATAGCATCTTCATTGCTTATCAGGGTTCCATATATTCCAAAGGCTGTGATCGAACCAATATTCTCCAGAGTTACTGTCATTTGTGCTGTCTCACCAGGATCAAGTTGGTTATTACCACCTATGATTGTATAATCTGTAAAATCAAAATATATTCCGAATACTGTAAGATAAATCTTATCCGTCCAACTGTTACCAAAAGAATCTTCTATTAACAGATCAAACTCGATTACAGAACCACCCAAAACAGAAGTAGAAACGGAAAAATCAAAGTCATCAGAAGAGCTGGCTACTGCTCCGGGTAATATCATGCCATATTCTTCATAATCACCTGTAATTGTTACATTAGGATCATCTGAAAAAAGAGTTGCGGTTACATTAGAAACCGAGTTCGTGCCAAAATTCTTAAGACTTATTACAAGCTCAATATCTTCTCCCGGATTGATATTTCCATCACCATTTCCCGAAGACGTACCGAAATTATCATCATCGATTATAATGTTAAAAATATTCACAAACTGGTTCATGATTTCAATGTTAAAGCTTCCCAAATGCGGGATATAATTATGCTTTGTAACTGTTACTGATGCTTCTCCGGTATTTAATGTATTGATTGGTAAAATTATCATACCATCAGTATCTGTTAGACCGGTTTCAAAAATCTCATCATCACCTTTGAGGACGGTAACCCAGGCACCTTCCAAGGGTGTTCCAAATTCATGAGTTACAAATACTTCCAAAAAGTTAGTGCCTAAACTGACATTTGTTTCGTAGGATACATTGATAGATTGTGGTACTCCGGTCCATAATTCTAATGAAGGATCTCCCATCAGATTATTCCAGTAGGAAAAATTTTCGATATACCCACTAAGATTACCTCCGGAAAAGTTATTGTAGAGATTTATTTTTCCCCTATTCAGGGCTCCCCCCATAAAATAGATTCCCTCAGCAAAAATACCAAAATACGTGCCACCGCATACTGAATTATTGAAACTAGTGTGAGTTCCCGAAGTTGCAGTTCCTACAGCAGCTATGGCACCTTTTGGTGTTCCTGGTTGACCGGCTCTCAAGAAAACCTCACTACGAGCAGTACCGGAAGCAAAGCTACCAGTTGAACATGTAAGGAATAAGGCTACAGGCAGCATAAAACCATTAGTAAGTGATAAAGTGTTTGAGTTACCCCAACCACTCATGCCAATATATCCACGATAGTTCATGAAGCTTACACCTGTATTGAAACTGGTCGTCATCTGGGAAACAAAAGAACTGCTGTAAACTTCATCAAAGATAAAATTATCATTATGTTCAATTATCGCTTCTTTGATAGATTTACTGGTAGAAATGGTTGTTTGGCCAGATTGACTCGGATCTCCAACCAGGAGAGCTCTTTCATACCAATTTGTATTAGCCATGTACGGTTCTCTTTCGTAATGTAAGATTTTGTATACTATTGTTTGCAAATCAAATGGTCCACTAATTGATAACCTGCCAATCCAAACATCTGCTAAAATGTCATTACCTTCCAGAAGTGTATAGAATTGATCACCTTCCCCATATCCGGAATAACCGGTTGGAATACTATATGAACCACTTGCATCGCCAATTAGGCAGACAAAATCAGGACGATTATCCCAGGTGTCATAAGCATCCTGAATGTAAGATTTTATGTTATACAGAGATGTTCCGGTTACTGCAGTGCTGGCCAAAACTACATCAAAACCTTTCTTATGCTTCCAAAGCGCAAGAGAATCTAACCAGGAAGTTTGTGGATTAAGACTACTTGGATAAATAAAAAGAATCGTAGGAGGTATGAATTCATCATTTCTCAATCTTACTTCTTCGTAATTTATGATGGTTGATTTGTAAATAGAGGAAAACACGCTCGATTCAGGTTTGTTATCGAGTTTACAGTTCGCTCCACCAGTTCCCTGTGTGTGAACTTGCAGGGTTACATTAGAAAAAATCGAAAGTTCTTTTTTCTGCGGATCATATTGGAATGGATTTACAGTCACTCTCACAACTCGAAAATCCCGCATTATGGCAGGCTCACCAATTTCTGTTATTGCTGTTGGAAATACTTCCGCTCCAGAATA
>CAYWJN010000078.1:0-11773 GCA_964457455.1 uncultured Candidatus Cloacimonadota bacterium | reverse complement strand
ACGAGAAAGAAAAAATAATATATTTAGTCTGATACATTTCCATTGACAAATATACGCATTTGAAATTTTAAAAATCAGAGAAATAAAAAATAATCAGGAACTGAATGAAAAAGATCGATCTTCATATTCACACAAACTATTCAGATGGTTTGCTTTCACCGGAACAAGTGCTGAAGCTGGCAAAAGAAAAGAATTATGATGTCATATCCATAACAGATCATGACACAATCACCGGTTATAATATTGCTAAAGAAATTGCAAAAGATTATGATATTAAACTGATACCTGGTGTTGAAATCAGTTCTAATCATAGGGGATTAGATGTTCATCTGCTTGCCTATAATTTTGATGTAGGCAATCGGAAATTTTCCGAACTTCTTCATACAATTTATAAAGGTAGATTACTGCGAGCAAAAAAGATCGTAAAGAAATTGAATAAAATGGGTTTTGACATCGAATTTAACGAAGTTAATGACATTTCCGGCGAAAAGAATCTAATCGGTAGACCACACATTGCCAGAGTTTTGGTTAATAAAGGTTACTGCTACAACACACATGAAGTTTTCAATAAATACCTGGGACAGGATAGACCAGCAAATATTCCAAAACCTGTTCCTTCAACAAAAAAAGTAATTAAGGCAATTCATGATGTTAATGGAATTGCGGTTTTGGCTCACCCATATACTTTAAAAAATGATCGCGTTTTCCATGAAATCATTAATATGGATATTGATGGATTGGAAGTTTTTTACACAAAATGCTCCGAAGAAATGATTGAATACTACAATAATATTGCTCTCGAAAAAAACCTGATCAGAACTGGTGGCAGTGATTTTCATGGTGATGGTCTGGATTTGGATTTGTTTGGTGAAGAGAGCGTTCCGGAATTTGTGCTGGATGAACTGGAATACTTTGAATCAAATAAGAAATGGATGCAACTCTAATAATACTTTATTGGAAAAATAATGAATAAAATCGGTAATATAGTAGATATAAACAAAAGAAAAGGATTTCCGAGAATTTACAGGTTCAACCAGTTTTTACGCTGGTTTGTCATTCTTTTTGCTCTTGCTGCCATCGCTTATTCAGTTTGGATAATATTTTGTATGATCAATGCGAATTCCTCGAAATTTCATAAGATCGTGCCTTTTGTAATAATATTTTTAGCTGGAAATTCCTTAATGAGAAATCTCTTCAATGTGAACAGCATTCTATTCTCAGAAGAGAAAGTTGTATTTCGTTATCTTGCCAGGAAATCCGTAAAAATAAATTGGAATTCTCTCAAGAAAATGGAGCTTAATAAAAGCAGAACCAGAGCTGTGAAGCTTTTGTATCAAGAAGAAGAAAACGAAAAAAGCTTCATTTTTATTCTCTCGTTTCCAAATATTTTGGAGATTCTCAACAGTATTGCTGAAATGTGTCCTCAACTGGAATTTGATGAATTTATGGAAAGAGTAATAATTTCAGATAAGGAAAAACTCAAGAAAAATACTTAAATAGAGTATATCCGTAAAGTGCTGTTTCGAGTTGTAAGGAGCTTGCGACGACGACTCGAGGTAGCTTGAATACGCAATTTGTCTCGACTCGTCGTTCCTTACGAGTCGAAAAACCTGAGTTTACGGATGAACTCTAAATAATTTTTTATTTGGATAATATGAAAGTAAAAAACGATTGTATTTTTTTTAAAGGAGATATTCCCTGCAAACCTCATAAAGAAAGCGGTGTTCATTGCGATTCATGCAAATTCTATCAACCCATCACAAAAAGAATCCTGATTATCAAAACTGGTGCAGCAGGTGACATAATTCGCACAACACCTATCCTTTATAAAATCAAAGAAGAATTCCCTGGAGCTGAAATTAACTGGCTCACCAAATATTCGATATTCGTTCCCAAAAAATTTGTAACAAATATCTTAAAGTGGAACCTGGAAAATATTATCTGGCTGCAAACTCAACAATTTGATATTATCTTCAATTTTGATAAAGATAGAGAAACCATTGCTTTAGCTGAAACCATCAAAGCAAAATCTAAGAAAGGCTATCTGATGGATGAATTTGGCAAATGTATACCCGCAGATATTGACGCTGAAAATAAATGGCTTACCGGAATTTATGATGATATTTCCCTGAAAAATAAGAAAAGCTATCCGGAAGAAATTTTTGAGATTTGTGGATTTTCTTATAAAAATGAAAAATATATTTTGGAATTACCGGATTCTCAAATCAGATTTAACCTTCCCAAAAACAAAAAAATCATTGGCTTGAATACTGGTTGCGGAACCAGGTGGTTAACCAGACTTTGGGGAAAAGATAATTGGATTGAACTTGCAGAAAAACTTGCTTCAAATAGTTATTTTCCGCTTCTTCTGGGCGGACCTGAAGAAGATGAATTGAATAAAGAAATCCAAAAGAATTCGCCAGCAGAATATCTCGGTTATTTCAAGCTGGAAGATTTCGTTCATTTGATGTATCATTGCCATCTTGTTATTACTTCCGTGACAATGGCAATGCACATCACAATTGCTCTGGAAAAAAAGATTGTTCTTTTCAATAATATTTTTAACAAAAATGAATTCGAACTTTATGGATTGGGTGAAATCCTTCAGCCGGAAGGAAAAGATTGTCTGGGATGTTACAAGAATTTTTGCGAAGAAAAATGTATGAGTACGATTTCTTCAGATTTGGTTTTTAAAACAATTCAGAAACTTATGATATGATTCCGTTATGAAATATGATAGCTTGTGTTAAAACTGATGAAATGCCCGATATTTTTTACACTAGTCAAAACCCTGAAAAAGTCTCTTTCAAACATTAATACATTTGACTCTTTCAAGGTTCAAGGTTCAGGGTTCAGGGTTCAGAGGTTCACGTGTTCACGTATTCACTGGTTCATGGTTCAGGGTTGGGATGAAACTAAAACCTGAATGAAACCTTGAATAGACACTCTGAAAATGTCTCTTTCAATGGATACTTGCATTTGACACTTTCAGAGTAATAATCTAAAGAAACCTTGAAAGTGCTAAGCAAGAAGAAATATTGAAAGAAGCCTTTTCAAGGTTGGTTTTTCGTTTTCGAGAAACTTTCTGAATCTTGAAATTTTGAATTTCGATCATTGGAATTTGTTCGTATTTTGCAATTTGATATTTGGATTTTTTATGTTTAGTATATTGACCCGCTAAAAATTAGAAGGAACCAAAAAAATAAAATGAAAATTGCTTTTCTAGGACCTGCCTATCCTTTTAGAGGTGGTATTGCTCAATTCATCGCTCTACTTGCAAACGAATATATCAAAAATAACCACGAAGTTAAAATCTTCTCCTTCAAAAAACAATATCCAAAACTTTTTTTTTCCGGCAAAAATCAGATTGAAAAAAACGAAAAGGCTCCAACTTTTAATATTCAACCTGTTCTAACTCCTTACAATCCTTTCACCTGGATTCCAACAGCAAAAAAAATAAAACAGTGGCATCCTGATATTCTTATCTTAAAATACTGGATTCCTTTTTTCGCTCCTGCTTTTGGTTTTGTTCTGCACCTGCTAAAATTTTCTGAAATTAAAAAAATATACATTATCGATAATATTGAATTTCACGAAAAATGGCTATTTGCACAATTCCTAACCAAATTTGCTTTTTCCAAAGCTGATAGATTAGTTACACTTTCCAACGCTGTTTATAAAAATGCAAAAGAAATGTTTCCTAAAAAAAATGTTGTTCTCAGTTTTCATCCAACTTACAATTGTTACGATCAAATCAGGTTCGATAAAAGAACGGCAAAAGATAAACTCGGTTTGAATGATAAAAAAGTTATTTTGTTCTTTGGATTTATCAAACCATATAAAGGTCTGGATATTCTTCTTTATGCATTTCCAAAAATGCTTGAAAAAATTTCGAATGCACATCTTCTTATTGTTGGTGAAACTTATGGAAGTTCCGAAAAATATTATAAAATTATTAAAAATTTAAAACTTTCAGAAAATATCAAATTCATAGAAAAATTTGTGCAAACAGATGAAGTGGAAATATTTTTTAAAGCTGCAGATGTTTTGGCTCTTCCCTATAAACAGGCGACTCAAAGTGGAATTGCTCAAATAGGATTTGATATGATGTTGGGAGCAGTTGCTACTCCTGTAGGTGGATTGCCGGAAATCGTTATTGATAAGAAAACCGGAATTGTGGCAAAATCGTGTTCTGCAGAGGATTTTGCTCAAGCAATTATAGATTTTTTTAAATTAGATGAAAAGAAATTAAAGAAAAATATCGAGATTGAGAATCGGAAATATTCCTGGGATAGTTTTGCTGAAATAATTTTGAAATAAAAAAGTCTCAAACCGCAGCTTGAGACTTTTTTTACTTTAAAAACTCGAATCTATTTTTTACCTTTTATCGCTTCGATGGGACAGAACTCCATACAGTTCCCACATTCAATGCAGGCATCTGTGATAACATATTGTTCATCTCCTTCAATTATTGCAGAAACCGGACAGTTATCAACACAAATTCCACATTTCACACATTCAGAAGAAATTATAAATACCATATCTTAAAAAAAATCCTTCCAATACGTGTTCTTTAGCTATCAGTATTTTTTATATTCGTCATTTGATATTTGAATTTTTGTTAGTCCCGACTTGTCGGGAGTAATTTATCATTTTCTAATTATTTAAACTTCCATAATCTCAGCTTCTTTCCTTTCCGAAGCATCTGAAATCTTTTCGATCATTTTATCTGTTAATTCCTGAATGTCCTTCATAACTTTTTTTAGATCGTCCTTGGTGATTTCGCTGTTCTTCTCCATTTTTTTGGCAATCTCATTTCCTTCACGACGGATATTTCTAACTTCTACTTTACCTTCTTCTGTCATCCTTTTGATCTGTTTTACAATATCTTTTCTGGTTTCCTCTGTTAAAGGTTGGAAGGGAAGACGGATCACTTTACCATCATTATCTGGCGTAACACCAATGTTTGAAGCTAAAATGGCTTTCTCGATGTTTTCTAATGTGGTTTTATCCCACGGTTGAATTATTACCAGT
Source organism: uncultured Candidatus Cloacimonadota bacterium (assembly GCA_964457455.1). Taxonomy (GTDB): domain Bacteria; phylum Cloacimonadota; class Cloacimonadia; order Cloacimonadales; family TCS61; genus JABMPU01. Next base: position 6,739 of record CAYWJN010000078.1, on the reverse strand, counting down.
CGCGGTTCCGGAATCGTAATATTGCAAAGCTGTTTAACCGGAGTTTGCTGTCCGTAATAATCGATTGTAATCTCATCCAAAAAAGAAGTATTTGCTCTACCGGTTCTGGTCCTGGAAAAATTCTTCAATAATGAATCGAATGCAGTTTCCATCTTAACTTCTAAATCTAACATTAAATCATCCATAAATAACTCCAAAAAAGATTTTCCAAAAGATTATTGATGAACAAATGTGCCTTCGGTTTTACGGAGAATAGCTTCCTTTATATTATTCTTTTTGGTTATGTTAAATACTTTGATAGGCATATTAAATTCTCTTGCCAGCGAGAAAGAAGTCATATCCATAACTTTGAGTTTTTTCGCTAAGACTTCATCGAATGTAATATCTTTTATCAATTTTGCACTTTTATCTTTTGCAGGATCCTTGGTAAAAACACCGTCAACTTTTGTGCCTTTTAAGACCAGGTCAGCATTCAATTCAATAGCTCTGAGAACAGCAGCAGTATCGGTTGTGAAAAAAGGATTTCCGGTTCCACCGCAGAAAAAACAGATTTTACCTTCTTTCATCGATGTTTTCGCTCTACTCGGAGAATAAAATTTCGCCACTTTATCTATTTGAACAGCAGAATAAACTTCTGTAAGATAATTCTTTTTATTCAGCAAATCGCTCAAAATCAAGGCATTCTGAATTGTAGCAAGCATTCCCACATCATCAGCAGTAGAGCGTTTCAGGTTATCGCCTGTTTCGGATGCTCCCCGAAAAAAATTTCCGCCACCCAGAACAATACCGATGCTGTAACCCAACTTTCTGATAGAAATTATCTCGTTAATCAGATTATCAACTGTTTTTAAATCAATCCCAAAACCTCTTTTCCCTGCTAAAATTTCACCACTTATTTTCAGGATTATTTTCTGGACTTTTTCCGGCTTATAAAAGGCAACCATTTTTTTAACTCCCCAAACTATAGCGAGTAAACCTTGAAACCTGCATGTTCTCTCCTAATGTAACAATTGCTTCATTGATCACATCGCTAACTTTTTTATCCGGGTCTTTAATGAATTCCTGTTCCAAAAGACAACTCTGTTTGATGAACTTTTTGATTTGACCATCCACAATTCTATCGATTATTTTTTCAGGTTTTCCTTCATTCAGAGCTTTATTTCTATAAATCTCCCTTTCAGATTCAATCAATTTGGAATCCAGACTTTCTTCGGAAATTGCGATCGGATTGGAAGCTGCAATATGCATAGCAATATCTTTGCACAACACTAGGAATTTCTCGTTTCGAGCTACAAAATCCGTTTCACAATTAACCTCTAACAAAACGCCAATGCGTCCATTACCATGAATATATGAATAAATTCTACCTTCTTCGGTTTCTCTTTCAGCTTTTTCGGCAGCTTTGCTAATTCCTTTTTCCCTGAGATATTTAACGGCTTTTTCCATGTCGCCATCACATTCGGTAAGAGCTTTCTTGCAATCCATCATGCCAGCATCTGTTTTGGCTCGAAGTTCCATTACTGTTTTAGCAGATATTTTCATCTATTTTCTCCTGTAATTTATAATTTTTTCTCTTCTTTCTTTCAGTTGTATCAGTTACAGATTCATTTTTTTGACGCTGTTTTTTTTGATTCAATATGATCTGGCTTCTATGCTCTCCAAATTAATTTATCATATTTTATCTGCATGCACCTGCGTCTAAATGTCTCCCGCTTTTTCTTTTTTGTTTGTAGTTTTTTTTGTAGTTTTTGGGGGAGTAGTTTCTTTTTCTAATTTTTCGTCAGATATTTTTTTCTTCTTTGGTTTTGCTATTTTTTTTTTTTGTTTTTCTTCGATTTTCTCAGGTTCTTTATCAGGTTTCTTTTCAACTGCTTTCGGCTTTGATTCTTTTTTGGGTTTTTCTTTCTCAGATTTCTTTTCTTCAGATTTCGCTTTTAACTCTTTTTTAGGTTTCTCTATCTTTTCTTTTTTTGGTTTTTCAATTTCAGGTTTCTTTTCAATAACTTCTGGTTTAGATTCTTTTTCTGATTTTTTTATTTCAACTTTTTCTTTTTTGACTTCTTTTTTGGATTCCACTTTTTTTTCTTCTACTTTTTCAGGTTCCTTTTTCTTGGGTTTCTCTTTATGAATCTTCTCAGGTTTTTCCTGTATAGCCTTTTCTTCAAGCTCGGGTGAAACGATGTCCGCACCTTCCATATATGCTTGTTTCCCTTCAATAACAGCATTTGCGAGTGTATCTGCGATCAACAAAATCGCTCTGATTGCATCATCATTGGCAGGAATAACATAATCGATTATATCCGGATCGCAATTTGTATCTACCATTGCCACAATTGGAATATTAAGTTTACGAGCTTCATGAACAGCTATTTTTTCTTTGATCGTATCCACGACAAAAACCGCTCCCGGAAGTTTATCCATTCCGCGAATTCCACCAAGTGCGCTGTCGATTTTATCATAAACTTTTCTCATTTTTGTTGCTTCCAATTTGGTGAAACTATTGATTGTGCCGTCTTCTACTATCTGTTCGTAATAATCCATTTTTTCAATGCTCTGACGAATTGTTCGCATATTTGTCAGCATGCCGCCATACCAGCGATTACTTATAAAAAAAGCACCACATTTTTTAGCAGAATTCTCAACAGACTCTTTTGCTTGCTTCTTAGTACCCACGAATAATACGGATTCACCTTTGCTGACGATATCTTTAATAAACATGTAAGTTTCATGAACTGCATCTAAAGTTTGTTTCAAATCTAAAATGTGAATTCCGTTTCTTTTGATGAAAATGTATTTCTTCATCTTGGGATTCCACTTGTGGGTTTGATGACCGAAATGAACACCACTTTCTAAAAGTGATTTCATGGTAATAATTGACATTCTTTCTCCTTGTTACGGTTATTTTTTCTTTTTGGAATCTATCGCAATTCAATCCGTCAACTGCCGGACACCGCCTTGCAAATCCCAAAAAGCTTTTTTACTGCAAAACCACGAAAACCATGCGAATTTTTTCGTGTCTAATTGTACGAAAAATATTAACGTTTTGAGAATTGGAAACGCTTTCTCGCTTTGGGCTGACCTGCTTTCTTACGCTCAACCATTCTTGAATCACGAGTTAGAAATCCATTCTTTTTTAAGGTTGATCGCAATTCTTCATCATATTTTATCAACGCCCTGGCAATTCCCAATCGTATTGCACCAGCCTGACCGGATAAACCTCCACCATTAACATTAACATTAATATCTACTTTATCAGAAAGTCCTACTAACTTCAAAGGTTGTTCAACCACCATTTCCAGGATTTCACGAGCGAGATATTTCTTCATAGTTCTCTTATTTGCGGTTCTCTTACCGGTTCCGGCAGTTAAACGAACACGTGCAACAGATTCTTTTCGTCTACCAACTGCATCAAAATATTGCATTTAGTATCCTCCTAATTTGCAATTGAAATAGCTTGAGGGTTCTGAGCAGAATGAGGATGCTCATTGCCTGTATATATTTTTAGTTTTTTTATCAATTTTCTTCCCAGTATATTTTTTGGAAGCATTCCTTTAACTGCGTGTTTGATGATCTCTTCCGGCATTTCTAAAAGCATTCTTTTAAATGGTATTTCGTTCAATCCACCGGGATAACCACTATATTTTTTATATGTTTTCAATATTTCTTTATTGCCGGTTAATCTGATTTTTTCTGCATTAATTATAACCACAAAATCACCGGTATCTAAATGAGGACTGAAATAAGGCTTATTTTTCCCTCTTAACAAAGTAGCAACTTTCGTTGCCAAACGTCCCAAAACTTGATCTGAAGCATCTATCAAATACCAGTCCTGCTTTATCTGTTCCGCCTTTGCTGTAGCTGTTTTCATGCTTTCTCCTTAATATATTTTGACGCTGATTCACACTGATTAGCTATGATTTCCTATGATTTTATTCAATTAAATCCAATAATTTTTCAATCCAAAAAATATTTATTTAATAATTAATCATATTTTATCTGCGTATATCTGCGTATATCTGCGTCTAACCTATTTCTTCTTAACTATAATTATCGAGGAAACAAAATATTTATTGCCTGTTTCCTGTGTCAAGCATAATGAGACTGGATAAATAAAAAACTACAATAACTTATTTTTTCAGATTACTGATTTTGTTAAACCTGATTAAAAACCAAAAATGTTGCCAAATATATTACATTTAAAAAAGTAGTTTCAAATAAAATTTTTTAGGATAAATCTATGAAAATCAAAACTTCCGTTATTATTAGATTACTAATCGTTTTAGTGTTAGTTACCATTATTTTCATCGATACAATCATCGTCCGCCGGTTGAATAAAAAAATCGAAAATATAACGATTCTAACCTATGATTCTGATTCATTAGTTGCCTTTACTCCCAAATCAAATAATAAACCGATGATCGTTGTAACTCCAAATTTTATAGACAGATACACAAAATATCATTCACCGTTCAATGACGATTTAACTTTTAATGAGCTTATGGAAAAATACATCCAAAACAGATGGGCAGATCAATATGGAACTCCTCGTGGTAACAAAGAATGCCGCAGAATTCACGAAGGAATCGATTTTTATGTTCCAGAAAATACTCCGGTTTACCCTCTGGCAGATTATGGAATTGTTACTGAAGTAAGCGATAACCCGCATTATTTGATTCAAGCTGAGTGCACAAAACCAAGTGGACAAATTGATTCTGTAAAGGTAGAATATGGTAAAATTGTACGAATTCTTTATCCGGAAGGAATTGAAAGTGTTTACGCTCATTTAAATGAAGTATTTGTGGATTTAGGTCAGGAAGTAAATCGAAATAGAAAAGTTGGATTAACAGGTAGAACTGGAAATATACGTAACAGCAGCAAGCTTTCTCATTTGCATCTTGAATTGAGATATGAAAATAATAAATCTTTCGATCCAAGATACAGGTTGCGTTTCAAAGGAAGTTCAATTAAGCATTTTTTAGAATTCTTGAAAATCGGTGAAAATTAGATATGAAAGGAATCTCTGTGAAAAACCTGGGACCGAAAGAAAGAAATATTCTGTGCTTTTTATGCTTTTTTGTAGCATTTTCATTTCTTCATTCTGAGCCCATTATCTCTTTTGAAAAATCTGAACATGATTTTGGAGACATTAAAGAAGAAGAAGGTTCAGTTGAATATGATTTCATATTTTCAAATACTGGTGATAAACCTTTAAAATTGATAGATGTCGAAACTTCCTGAGGTTGCACTGTTCCCGGTTGGTCAACCGGAATAATCAAACCATCCCAAAAAGGTTTTATTAAAGTTCTGTTCTTACCTGAAGACAGATCCAGAAAATTCAGTAAAACCGTAACCATCACTTCCAATGCGAAGAATGATATTGCAGTATTAAAAGTAATCGGAAATGTAATTCCTGACCCGACTAAATTCCGAGCAGAAATTGGTGATTTGAAAAATATTCTAACTTCGGAAATCCGATTCGATACATTACACGTTAAAAATTCAGGTTCAGAACCTTTGAAAATCTCGTTTGTTAAATTGCCCAAACATCTAATTATGAAAGCTGTTCCCAAAATCCTCCAACCTTCTGAATTTGGAAAAATCATAATTTCCTTTAAATCATCAAAGAAAAAAGATTATGGATATTTCACTGATATTATAAAATTGAAAACAAGTTCCAAATCCAGAAAAAAGAATGGAAAAATAATTGTTACCGGAACAATTCTCGAAGATTTTTCTCTCCTTTCTCAGAAGGAATTAATTGCTGCTCCAATCATCAGATTTGATGAGATAATTTTCAATATTGGAAGAATCCTAAAAGGAAATAAAAGGAGATGTTCTTTTAATTTTTCAAATCTTGGAAAAGATGTTCTTATTGTCCGAAAAATCGAGGTCATTCATGCATTTACAATAGTATCATTTGACGAAGTTTTAAAACCCGGTCAATCTGGTCAAATTGAATTGGAATTTAAAGCATTTGCTTCGGAGAGACAAGTTCGATTTCCAATTACAGTAATTTCTAATGATCCAATAAACTCATATTCCGCACTCTTCGTTGAAGCAAGCATAATCCTTGAAAACAGCGAAAATCAGATAATACATGAAATTGCACTTAACGATGTTCTAAATCTAATCCGCAATAATTCATTGAATGAAAATTTTATTATTCTGGATGTGAGAACTGATGATGAATTCATTAATGGTCATATTCCAAATGCGATCAATATTGATTATTATTCTGGAAATTTTAAGAAGTATTTGCTGAAATTATCAAGAGATAATATTTACTTAGTTTATTGTAAAAAGGGAAGCAGAAGCCGCTCTGCTGCTGAAATTATGGTTCACAATGGCTTTCAGTTTGTCTTCAACTTTTCCGAAGGTATTGATGGATGGAAGAAAGAACGTCTTCCATTAGAGCGATGATCCCTATAACTAAAACCTTGCGAACGGTCGAGGAACGAGAACTTCCGAACGGTTGATATATACTTGCAGGCTGTTGCTGGAAGACCGCAATACAGATTCTCGTTTTCACGGGAATGACAGGTCAAAATAGATTTTCGCTTGCGCTAGAATGACAAACCAAAAGCCTTTCTGTCTTTTCCAACTCGATTGGGAATCTTAATTCCTTCGTGTTTCTTCGTGTCCTTCCTGGCTGAACGATACTTCTTGAGGATACGCAAGCTGCTCATCCCAGATTCTTCCATAAGAAAAGATATTAAAAAACCGATACGAATTTTTACAA
>CAYWJN010000077.1:0-12317 GCA_964457455.1 uncultured Candidatus Cloacimonadota bacterium | reverse complement strand
AACTTAACACAAGAAAGGCTAAAGCCTACTAAACTCAAGTTTTATTTCATCAACATCATCTTAACTACAGAAGTAGAAGATGCAGTTTTCAGTTTCACAAAGTATAGTCCACTGGTTGTAGATGTTCCATTGTTGTCAGTTCCATTCCAGATGAATTTAGCATTGTTTTGAATGGTTTGATTATCCAAAACTGTTTTTACCAATTGTCCTTTAACGTTGAAAATCTCTACTGTAACAGGTAATTCCAGGTCAGCAGCAGTGATAGAAAGATCAATGGTAGTTTCAGGATTAAAAGGATTTGGATAAACATTAATATTGCTGTGAGAAACTACTGCAATCGGATCATCATCATTTCCAAGCTGAGGTGTCAGAGCATTGGGTCCGCCGTAAGCTCCCATATCATTTCTGGTTCCATCAGGGTCATTGTAAACCGGGTCAGGATTTCCAGCATCGATACATGGTGAACCTTCCAATAGATCCCAGACAGCAGTGATGCCATTATAAGCAGAACCATTGCCTGCACTCGGATCAATGAACATTGGGTCTTCATCGATGTTGCCTTCTCCGGTAAATCCTCCTGTGATACATGTGTAAGTTACATCTGGATCACCAAAAGGAGCGAAGAACATTGTACCTGTATCAGTAATGATGCAATTTATTATGGTTGGCATGGCGTTGAAGATGAAGAACAGGTATGGACTTGGATTAGTAGATTCATTATTGGCAATAGTATTATTTACCAAAAGAGCATCTGAGCCATTCTTAAAACTGAATGCGCCGTAAGTTCCGGAATTATTCACAATGATATTATTGGAAATTTCAACACTCGAGTTAATGCAGGCAATACCACCAGTGAGATTTGAGCTCGTATTATTAGCGATGATATTTTGTGAGATGAAAACATTATCTGAAGAAGAAACATCGATTGCAGCACCTGTTGCGGCACTACTATTTTCAGTAAAAATATTTCCGATAATATCTACATAAGAATCATTTTCAATAGTAATTGCACTTACATTTGAGTTTGAAAAATGACAATTTTTAATTTGATTATCTGTTTGGGTATTTATAAATTTCAATCCTTCCCATCCATCATCAGCAGTAAAAATAATTGGTTCTTCAAGATTGGATGAAGCATCTGCAATTAACTGTCCTTTGATGGTGAACAGTTTATCTACTGCAAAATTTATCTGAACTCCAGGGAGAATCATAAGATAATCAAATTCAGATATTTCTACATCATCAGTAATTACATATGGATTATAGACTGAACTCCAAATTCCGGAAAGGTCTCCTGAAATACTTGAACCATCATTTACAGTAATGTAATCTTCAGCAGTAGTTTCCTCAAATTCTCCATCAACACCAATTCTTAAAGTTACATCGTATGTTCCTACAGTGTCATATAAATGATAAGGATTTTCAGAAGTACTGTCAAATGTGCCATCTCCATCAAAATCCCATTCCCAGGAATCTATACCAGTTGTAGGAAAGGAATTACTAGTGAATTGAACTCCCAAAGAAGGTGGCCCTACGGTCACATTACTTGTGAACATTGGTAGAAGACCGGAAAATTCAGTGATAGCAGCTTGATGAATTTTGTGGTCACCAGAAAAAGTTTGCAGAATCACAAGAGCTTTAATTTTTGGGAGTTCCCAAGTGGGAGCAAAATTTACAGCTTGCTCATATAAAGTTCTGGAAATTTCAAAATCTTGTTCATCATAAGAAACTGCTGAACAGAAATAATCCGGCATTTGTCCGGGTTCAAAATCGTGTGTTAAAATAAAAATAACTTTGTTGTTTGTTGTTGAAATAGTTCCTGTAATTGTGATATCAGCTTGTATAACAAGTTGACCCTGCTCATTAGTTGTTAATGAAGCATCAATTTCAGCAGGACTATCCTCAGCTACGATAGAATTGTATTTTGCAGAATATGCAGCATAGTTACCTGTACCTCCACCAAGAACGTTTTGGTTTCCACCCCAAAAACAATTTGGAATTCCACTTACACCATAAAAGTTTGCTCTACCTGTGTAATTAGGACTGGGATTTGGACCATCTCCCTGCCAGATTATTGGAATTAAATAAGGGAAATTTTCAGGTTCGTTCCACATTTGATGCAGCGCAGCCCGCGCTTGAGGACAGTAACCTCACCATGTTTGTGTGAATACCTCTCCTACAACCCACATTTGGGATGCAAATATACTTGCTGTGAAAAGGAGAAATGTAATTAATAATAAAGAGCGTTTTTTTTTCATCTCTCTACCTCCTTTATTTTATTAATGCCATTCTTTTTAAAGAAAAAGTTATGACACCATTTAATTTGTAAAAATAGATTCCGCTGGAAACAAGATTATTTCTATTATCTGAGCCATCCCAAACAACAGAACCAAAATTATTTGACACTGTCAAGTTTGTAAAGGATTTTATTAATTGCCCTTTTACATTATAGATTAAAAGCTCTGCGTTCTCAGCGTTCTCTGCGGTGAGATTGAATGAGATAGTTGTTTCCGGATTAAAAGGATTTGGATAATTTTGATAAAGTTCAATTTCAGAAACAGGGATTTGAGATTCGTCTTCTATACCAACATTATCTTCTGTATTAAAGGTAAAATCAAAAATCAAAGGTTCAGTTAAGTCTCCTCCGTCAAAAGTGAAGTTAAAACCAAATCCGTCTGTACTTGTTACAGAAACAATGAAGTGAATCTGTTCGGATCCATCGGGATCGAGTTCGATAGGTGCAGGAAAATTCGGCATGAAACATGCACTAGGAGTACACACGCTCATTGACCAACCCACAGGTATATCTTCATAGGAATATTCGAAGGTATAGGTGTAAGTTTCCGAGCCAGTATTTGTGGCAGTAATCCAATCGGAAGTATATTCGTATGCACCAGTAGCAGCAAATGAATCACCTATAATATCCAAATCAAAGGGGATATCAACTACCAGTTCTGCAAAAAGCGAATTCATACAAAAAACAATAAATAAAACAAATAATAATTTTCTCATTTTTCACCTCTTTTCTATTTTATTAAAATCAAGGGTTCTGCAAAATTCAATTTCTAACTCACCCTCGGTCCCTCTCTTCAAAAAGAGGGATGACATCGTTTTCCCCTTCTCTTTGCAAGAGAAGGGGTTAGGGGATGAGTTGAATAATTGGATTTTCTGATTTTTCCTCATTATTCTCAAAAACACCCAATTATGCAGAACTCATTTTTATTAAAATCTCGTGACAATATTCAAGCGAATTCCTTCAAATGGTGCTTGATAATTACATACGCCATTTCGGCAAACTTGACCGCCTTTTTCCGAACCGACAAATAATTTCAAAGTTGTGTGACTCCAAATTGAAGCAACAATCTCAGCTCCAAGTTTCAATTTATAGTCTTTAATATCATCCAAATTATAAAATTTATAAGTTGATAGTAATGAAAGTGAAAAATCTCCAAAAGAAAGATCAGTTTGCAGCGAAGGTTCGTGTTCAGTTGTTTCGTGACCATATTTATCTATAAGTTTTGTTTTAAATTCCGCTTTAAGTAACATCGGAAGTTCATTAACCATAAAATCATACGATATTTTCGGTTTGGATTCCTTTTCCCAATAATAGGTAGTTTCAGAATCTGCCATTCTCTCCACCTGATTGTATACTACGGTTATTGAGCTATTTGAAAATTGGTGAATGTATTCGGTATGCAGATCACTTTGCAAAGTATTTTTATCTTTCGACCACCCTTCTGCATAATTTAGAACAAACTCATTTTCAAAATTTGGATTGAAACGAACTATTCCTTGAATTCCTTCCTCTTCAAATCCAGGAATAGAGTGATTCCCATATTCTGCAAGAGCAAGTTCTGAATAATTCACGGTGGGAAGTTCGTTAAATCTATCATTAAAATTTTCATAGTTTTTATAGGCAGTAGTAAAAGTGAACATTCCTGCATAAATATTTAGATTTCCATAAAGAGCATTTCCGGATAGATCATCTACGAGATTGCGATATTTTTCACTTTTTGCATATTCAAAATTCAAATCAAAAAGGTCATGAAATAATTCTACCCGACTTCCAAAAACATCGCGTTTGTTATATTCATAAATCGGACCATTTACATAAGATCTTTCATTCAAACCGCTAAATCCGATTTTGATGAAATCGATAGGAAAAAACTCCAAATCCAAACCGGAAACGAGATCATTTTTTTCAGAATTATCTTCATTTTTGGCAATTCCATAAACTCCGGAAATTGTAAATTTGTCATAAGAAAATAATGCATTACAACCCTCTAATCTGTTATCTTCATCCAATTCTTCATTTTCATAGGCATTTAGGATTATTCCGGAACCAAATACTGTGTCAAAATTTCCTGCCAGAATATCAAAATGGTCGGAATCAAATTCCAAAAATCTTTCATCCCATTTCGAAAAAACGCTATTTGAGGAAAGCTCATCAGCCGGATTGAATTTATCAAATTTTGGTAACTGAGCAATATACTTCATTCCAAAACGGAAATTTTTATAAGTAAGATCAAACTTAAATTCATCTTCCATAAATTGATGTAGAGAATCATCCACATTTCGATAGACAAATTTGAGTTCATTCATTCCGCTGATATTGAAATCAGATTGAGAGAGATAATCATCTGCATAACAGCTGATAATCACAAACATAAATACAGCTATAAAAAAATATATTTTCATTCTTTTTCCTGTGTGGGAACAGCTTCAGTTTTAGATTCTATCCACTTTAATATTTGTTTTTCAAGTTCTTTTTCGTCACCTTTTTTATAACCAATATGTGACCAGATAATTTCTCCATCGGTAGAAATAATATTGGTATTTGGTAGAGTTGTAACATTATACAGTTTTGCCACTTTATTGTCTGTATCAAATAAAACTTCAAACGTATATCTTTTAGATTTGATATATGCTTTTGCTTTGGAAATGTGACGTGCTTTGTCAATATCAATTGCAACCACTTGGATATATTCGTCATATTTTTTTTGGAATTTATCTAAGTAGAGAAATTCTTTTTTACAGGGAACGCACCAACTAGCCCAAAAATCTAAAATTACCAGTTTATCTTTGTAAAGTTCAGATAATTTTATCTTTTTCCCTTTTATGTTTTCAAGTTCAAAATCGTGAGCTTTCATAGTTTTTATTATCTTATCATTTGCAGAGAAGACAACTCCAAAAACGATTAAAAAAATGATAAATAATTTTTTCATCTAAATCTCCTAATTTTAAAAATCATAAATAGTTGCATCATAAATCTTACAAGTCTGGGAATTGAATGAATCTTCTTTTGTTTGAACCCAGACGACCAGCAGCGCTTCTTCTATAATATCAATTGTGGAATCAATTGAAAAATCGATTTCATAATTTCCTATATCGTAAGTTTCCACAGCAAAGACCACATTATGCAATTCTTGATGATTTAGTTGATATTCATAATTCGAATTCTTTGAAATAAGTGCTGTCTCCAATTTTAGATTATCAGATTGGATATTATCCAAACTATCAATAATTGCTGTTCCCGAAACATTATTGATTGTAATTACAATATCTTGTAAACTTATGGAAATTACTTTCTCGATTTCTGCTGCTTGTTCATATCTTGTAAAATAGGAATTAAGTGTTTCTTCATCGCTACCTTCAGCAATTGAAGTTCCTTGAAAAACAACAGTCGGTTGAGAATAGATTTCATAATATTGCACAAATGGATAAAAATTGCTGGTTGGGTCGGGACCATCAAGAACATATTCCAAATAAATGAATTGCCCCCCGAAAGTTCGGTCTAGTTCTGCCAGTATTTCTGTAGCTGCAGGACAATTTCCACAAGTTGTAGCAGTCGAGAATTGAGCAACTACCATCGGTTTGGAAGGATCGTATTCAGGAGGTTCAATTTGATTTCCATAGAATTGATAACCGGAATCAGTTTTCAAGAGAATATCAGAAAATGTCGCAATCTCAGTTATATTGTTTTCTCCAGCCAGAATTCCTGAAAGAGTCCATTCTATTGAAAGGTCGTGATAATAACTATTCAATTCAACTATCAGGCTATCAAAATCGTTAAAATAACCAAGAAACTGTGCTCTGATTTCCTCTTTGTCAAATGCGTTGTTCATATAATCGTCATGATAAAATACCATAACAGAATCTATGGAATCTGTGTTTACCAGAATCTCGGAAAAATCGGCAAATACAGTTTCGATTTTGGCACTTGTAAATACTTCATGCTCGAATCTATCGCAGGCGAAAAGTATTAATATCATACTAAATAAGATTAGAAATTTCTTCATTTTACCTTCTATTTTTTCTGTACTAAGATAATATAAGTTGGTAATCCAATTATTTCAAAATATTTTAGAATTTCTTTTGTAGGTGAAATTTTAAGGTTTTCAGCTTTGTATTTAACTAAAATGTAATTATCGAATTCTTGTATCACTTTTTCATCTTTGAAAGTAGTTGCATCCATGGCCAGACAGTTTTTGCACCAGGTTGCCCAAAAATCTATAAAGACTGGTTTCCCTGTTTTCTTTGCTTCCAATAAACCTTCTGTGATCGAATGCTTCCAGGGAAGTTCGGAAGTTTCATGAGAATCCGTAACATATTCTACGGGTTTATTACTCTTGAAAATCTTAACACCGGTATAGATATAAAAGATAGCAATTATAAGAATTATTATTCCAAATATGATTTTCACCCATTTCATCCAGTTACCTGGTTTAGGAAGGAAGGAAAGTCCGGCTCCGGCAAAGGGCCAGGGAATAGCCATTCCCACACCAAGTAAAAAAGGAAGCAGTAAACCGGTGGGATTTCCGGCTGTGTATAAAGAAGTTGAATATAAAATAACTGAGATCAAAACCGGAGCTACGCAGGCACCAGCTAATACAGCAGCAATAATTCCAAGAATAAAAACCGTAATAAATTTTCCCCTGCTTTTCCCACCAATTTTACTGCTTTGAAATTTAGAAAAGTCAATGGGAATGATATCGAACATTGCCAGAGCTAAAACAATAAAAATAGCTGCAATAATGATATTAAACCAGGGGGATGAATTTATTGTGCCAAATTGAGAACCTGTAAGAACCACAATCACACCCAACAGTCCATAAGCTATTGCCATTCCCAGACCGTACATACCACCGAGTAGGAATCCTTTAACTTTTGATTCCGATTGTGCACCTGCTCCCAAGACTGCGATCGTAATTGGTATCATAGGAAGAACACAGGGAGTAAGGTTCAGAGCAATTCCACCGAGTAAGATCAGGATGATGATGAGCCATATACTCATATTTGCAAACTTATCGGAGCTATAAGAACCCGGTTCTTTTGATTTTTCTAAAAACGAAACGAAATCTTCTTTTTTTTGATATCCTGCTTCTTTTCCTGTAATTTCAAAATCTTGCAGCAAAACAAGAAGTTCCTCATAATTATCTGTGCTTTTAGCTTCTTTAATTGTTTCTTCAGTTTTTTCTTTTTTCTGAATTTCTGCATCTGCTGATAGGGATAAACTGAATTCAACTTCTTCAGGCATGAAGCAGGTCCCTTCTTCATCACAGAACTGATATCCGGCATAAACTTGAATTATTGGATCTCCTTTGAAATTTTCAGAGACTGTAAATTGCTTAGTTAATGTAATGGTATCGTGATATTCAATGTTTCCATCTTCATCGAGTTCGCCTTTGGGATAAACAGTTGGCTCAAAGCTAACACCTTCCATTTCCTCGGTTTCTATAAAGAAATAATCTTCCTGCAGTGTTTGATGATATCCTTCCGGGATAATGAAGGTAACTTCGATCTGTGAATCTGTGATCTTTGCTGATACGATCTCTTCTGATGTGAACTCCTGAGCAAATGCTGTGATAACAAATAACAGCATCATTAAAATTACTATACTTCGTTTCAATTAAAAATCCTCCACAACCTATATTTTTTTTCTTAATGTCTTTTATTTTCTAACATATCCTTGTCAAATTCCGAAATTTCTTGTTGCGAATTCGAAGCCTCAGCCGCTCACTTTTATTATGCACATAACCTTTACTTATTAAAGTAAAAGATCCAAAAGTCGCTGTATCCTTAAATTCACCTATTATATATGTATTACAAGAGTTATCTATTATAATATTAGATCCTCTATCATCATTAACTCCACCAGCATTTATTGCCCATTGACATTCTCCACTTGCGTCAAACTTTGCTAGAAAAATGTCATTTTGTCCATCACTTGTAAGAGAATTTGCTCCAAAGATTGCTGTTTCTCTAAAAAATCCAGTAGTATAAGTATTTCCCAAATTATCGGTAGCAATTCCAAAACTGGCATCACTATCAATTCCTCCAGTAGTAGTCACCCATTGCCAATCCGGTGATTGTGCAAAAACACATACTGAAATAAGCAATAATACTAACAAACTAAATATTCTTTTTTTCATCTTTCACCTCCTTGGAGTGTCCTGAAAGAATTTTGTTTTACTTCTCTAAAGCTTTCTCGGACAGCTTGGTAAGCTATCCCTACTTTATCAAAATCATTTTTTTGGTTTCAGAAAAAACATTCGTTTTCAAACGATAGAAATAAATTCCCGAAGTAACGGATTTTCCATTTTCATCAGTTCCATCCCATATAATTGAAGATTGATTATTGAATATTGAATATTGTCTAATTTTCTGACCTTTAATATTAAAAATTTCAATTTTTATTTGTTCGGTTTGTTGGTTTTGTTCGTTGCTAAATTGAATCGTGGTTGTAGGACTGCGTCCAGCTTCTGACGGATTAAATGGGTTAGGATAACATCTTAGCGAATAATTTTGATATTCAATTTCCTGTTCAATTTCCGTTGTTCCAGCTACAATCGAAACATCGATATTTGAGTTTGCTGGAATATTTACAGAGACATAACATATATCAAATTCTCCCGAATCTTCAACCTGCTCTAAATTCCCATTGGTGACTTCGTAATCTGAACAATTTCCGGGCATAATAAATTTAATTTGAGCGTTTTCAAATGCTTGATCTTGTTGGTTTTCAATATAAGCAGAAACACTGTCTGCCTGTCCATTATTGGAAGGTGTGAATGATATTTGAAGCATTTCACCATTCCAATCTGCATACATTGTATTTGTAGGTTCCAGGATTCCATCATTTACGCGTATTAGCCGGTAAGCACGATCTTCATCGCAAACATTATCCGTAGCAAGATTATACGGATATACATTGATTTCACCTGAGTTAGAATGAATATGACCCCAGAGAGCCATATCCACATCAAGGTTGGATAGATCGATCTGCTCGGAAAAATCATAGTGATAGAATAACACTCTTGATTCGCTTCCGGAAGAAGCCTGCAAATTATCATCGAGCCACTGCATCTGAAGAGCTGTAAAACTTTCATCACCATAGATGTATTGCATATAACCATCATAGTTCAGATAAGCTTCCATTCCAATAAAATGAACCGGACCATAATCAAAACTGTAATTTTGGGTGTAGTAAGGTTCTACTGCAGGAGGATTTTGCAACCATTCCCATCCAAAAAATCTCCACCAGTCGTTTCGTGCTGTACCTGATGGAGGAGGAGTGCTGTCCCATCCACCCAGATCATGATTGCCGGAAGTTAAATACACAGGAACATCAAATTCGGAAAGTAAACTTTGTGCCTTTGTGTAAACCCGCCTGTTCTCAAAATCTTCCAGTTCACCCTCATTAACTAAATCTCCGGTTAGCAAAACAAATTCAGGATGAATCAAATTAATATCCTGTATTACCTCACGAAAATCAGTAACTTCTGTTGTATCCGTTATTGATGCAGGATCAGGATAAAAAATATGAGTTGGTAAATGAGTATCAGTGATATGAATAAAATAATAATCATCCTTTCTTTCGGGAATGAGATGAACTGCATTTTCAGTTGTATCAGCTTCTATTCCGTTCGCATTTACTTTCAGATCATATAATTCATAAATATCCGGAACTGGAACAGCAGCCGTTAAAAACCAACGCTCCAAATCCGTATTATACAAATTCTCGGTTATGGTTAGAGAAAGTACAATATTGTTACATAATAATTCCACAGTCCAGCCGGTTGTGGCGGCATCTGCCAGGCATTGGATATTCAAATCTTCTGTTGGAACAACGATCTGGGGAATATTGAGAAGCGGCTTCTGGATCACTGTGAGAGTATCACCAATGGGAACGCTTCCAATTTGTATGAATACCTGTTCTATGGAAAAATAGTATATATCAATTCCATCCATTATAAAGTCAGGAAATTGGAAATCTGCTGTTCCTGAGTTTAAACCTGTAAAACATATTTTTATTAGAGGTTGAATTCCCGAAAAAGAAAAATCGCCGTCATATTGGACGGAAATTATATTATCGAAAGGTTGTTCAACAGAAACTGAGCCGGTTCCAGAAAGAGTACCATTCTGGATGAATCCGTAATATTGAAGCACTTCGGAATTATATTCCAGGTCAAATTGATAGGTTTGAACTTGTTGTGGTTCACCTAAAAATGATAAATAAATAGGAATATCAAATTCATCTGGAGAAAATATATATTGTTCTGAAATTGAAATAATATAACTTTCAGGTGCAGAATGCAGGTCATCCAGGTTTCTCGGATTTAACTGAAAATTTTCCCACGTATATGATACAATTCCTGTAATACTGGAAAAAGGATATCCCAGGATAAGAGGAAAACCTGAATCTTCCAGATTAAAAAAACCGATACTTATAAAACAGCTTCCGGTTCCATCACTTACTTTCCATTCGCTCCATTCATCAAACACTTGAGTAACAACCACATCATTAACTTCTACCAGAACACTTTCAAAAGCTTCCTGGTTGGATACTTCCAATGTAGAAACTGCACATGCAGACGGAAGCGGATTTCCGGAACTGATCAGCTCGAATGATTCCAGCGATGAAATCTCGGTAAAACCCCAATATTCATAGACTTCACCATTTACGATTATGCTGTCTCCCAAAGAAACTGTGTGATCATTATCATAGATGTAAATTCCGTTCCAGGCACCACCAAGTGTGGAAGAAATGAAATATCGTCCGTTACTGAAATCCATTCCTGTTACAATTCCGCCTGTTGTTACATTTTGACCTTCATAATTGGAAGGATAAGTACCATTTCCCGGGTCTTCTGTGTATTGGATATCATAAATGCTTATACCGGATAAAATCACAAAGAAACAAACGAATAAAATTAATAATAACAATTTTTTATTTTCCAGGATATTCTCCTTTGGAAAACTTTTTTTGGACAGCTTTGTAAGCTGTTCCTACATTATAAATATTATAGGATTCAAAATCTCTTAGAAATTCTAAAAAAGGAGGTGCAAACCAGGAAATCTCAGCTTCGGTTTGCGAAACACTTAAAACTGCTTGAACCATTGCTGGAGCAAAGGATTTTTCATTGATAATAATCACACCCAGATCCAGGTTAGAATTCTGAACAATGATCTCATCAGCATACAATGAATAATCAGGATGATTTATATTTAGAGCGTAATCACTATTTACATAAACGTCAGGGAATAAAAAATCTCCGTTTGCATCTGTTACAGTTGAGTAGTTTTCGTAACCAGTTAAAATCACATTACAGTTTTCAATGCCAATTGCCTGATCATCGCTTCCTACAACTTGTCCGCTAACAGATATTGTTGAGATAGCAGTTAAATCAAAATTTAATTCAGTTGTTTGATCTATATAAATTGTAGCTTGTTCAGTTACAGAATTAAATCCATGAGCAGAAGCTGTAAAACTATATAATTCTTTCAATTATGTTTCCAAATAAATAATAGCCGGAACCGTTCGAGAATTTTTGAGTTTGGCTTTGTTCCAGAATTACATCAGCACCAATAAGAGGATTACCGACATCATCAGAAATATTCCCTTCAATAGAACCAGTATTATTGACGGTTATATAAAACGTTGTATTTGGTAACCGGCTAAAAAGATAATCGGTTTGAGCACAGAAATTTCCTGCAATAGGTTGGTAACTTGTTACAAGCCAGTCTGCATCTCCATCCATTTGCCAATCTAAAGATGAGAAATCACCGGTTTCAAAATCCTCCGAATGTTGAGAATGTAAAAAAGAAAATACTAAAAATAAAATAAAAAGAATAATTGTTTTTTTCATAATATCTCCAATGTTTTAATTTGAGATGAGATTAATTGATTTGCTAAAAATTTGTAAAGCAAAAAAAATCAGAAAAGGATATTCGATCTATTTCAAATTCGATTCACAGCGACTTGTCCGGACGTAATAAAATGAAGACTGAAGTGTGAACTGAGAATGGAAAAGAAA
>CAYWJN010000076.1:0-12350 GCA_964457455.1 uncultured Candidatus Cloacimonadota bacterium | reverse complement strand
TTTTAAAGCCTTCAAACAGTTCTTTTTAATATTTTAATTTTTTAAATCAGATTTTTGCATCAATCTAAAACCATCAATTCCCATTATCGAAAATACAAAATTAATAAACTAATAATAATAAAAATATAAATAAAAAATCAAACAGTTCACTATAACAAACAGAATTAAAACCAAAAACCCGCCAAAAATCTTTATTTTTTTTAATTTAGTAAATCAGATTTTGGCATCAAGCTATAACCATCAATTTCCATTATCTAAAAAACAAAATTAATAAACTAATAATAATAAAAATAAAAAATTAAACGTTCAATATAATAAGAGTTTCAAAAGTGAAAAAAAGTGCCAAAAATCTTTATTTTTTTTAAATTTAGCAAATCAGATTTTGGCATCAAGATATAATAAATTAATTAACATTAACAGTTTAACATTATCTCCCTTTCCTAAAAAATCATTTATTCGCAAGGTTAGAATTCTTGAAAAAAGAGGGGTTCTCATCCCAAAATCATTATAAAATTATATTCGTGAAAATCAGTGTTAATTCGTGGTAAAAAAAATGGCACGCCCGAAGGGATTCGAACCCCAAACCTTCTGATCCGTAGTCAGATGCTCTATCCAATTGAGCCACGGGCGCACATCAGGATTAAAACCAAAATTCCTGTTTTGTGTGTCAAGAATAATTTGGCATTTAACTTATTATATTTTATTAGAAATTAGAAATTTGAAATTTGAAATTTTCTTATGTTTTTTTAATCCCTCTTCATTGTGAAAATTACTCTTATGATAGTTGCTTTTTGAAATAATCAAACAGGAATGTTTGATTTACATAATGCTTTAACAGGTTCTAAACCAAAAGCAGTTCCTTCTTTAACAGCTTTGAGGATGGTTCCTCCACCTGTAAAAAAATAGTATTTTTCATCTTTTAATGCTTGCTGATAAATCTCCGGTAATAGCGTTTTAAATTCCTGGAGAGTATCACCACCACCGAAAAGTTTATTCGCATTTTTGTTCTGGTCTATCAATGAGTTCAAGGAAAATGTTCCCTCACAAAAATTGGGTGTGAACCCCATCACAGCATTTACAAAAATAGTCTGGGCTTCAAGAAATATTTCTTTTACTTTTTTCAGTTCAAATGATCTGGCAGAAACATCCAAAACGAAATTCAGTTTCGTGCCTGATTTTATTTCACAAATGTTTCTAATTCTGAATTTCCCAGCAATTTTTTCGTCCAAAATGTCTGATTCGATGATAAAAGGTAATTCCAGAATTTTGTGAGAATATTTTTCAGAAAACCTCAAAAATTCCTGAGCAGCTTTCAAGTCTTCATCTGTAATTCCTTGAATGCTGAAACCATATTTTGCACAAAGATAAGCATTATAGATAACACCACCTAGAACAAGATGATCCGCCATTTTTAAAAGAGAAGTCAATGTTCCGATTTTTGTATCGAATTTTGAGCCGGCAATCACAGCAACCAAAGTTCTTTGAGGATTTAGAACTTTACTCAGATTTTCAATTTCTTTCTGCATGAGAATTCCAGCATAAGAAGGAAGATATTTGGTTGGTTCTATCGTGGAAGCATGCGGTTGCCACGAGCCAAAAGCATCATTAACAAAAACATCTGCTAAATCTACTAATTCCTTCCCAAACTTTCTGGTTTTTTCTCCGCTGGATTCTTCTCCCTCAAACCAGCGGGTATTCGGCAGATAGATTCCGCTGATTTTATTATTCCTGAGGTCTTTAATAAGATTATCAATCTTAAGATTCTGAAAATTTATATCGTTTTCCGGAGTTATGAGAATCAAATTAGTTTTCTTTTTCAGATATTCAATAATCGGCTTAACTGATGTTTTATCGGAAATCTCGATTTCCCCGGTTTTTTTGTTGCGCGGTCTTCCCACATGAGTCATTAAAATCGGTTTGCCACCTTTTGAAATAACATATTGAATCGTTTCCAAAGACACATCGATCCTGTACGGATCTTTTATCTTACCTTTCTTCACAACATTATGATCCACTCTGATCAGAACAATCTTTCCTTTCAAATCTGCATCTTGAATTTTTGGAAGTTTCATCTTTTCTCGCATCTTTTCTAATATTTATTTTCTTATCATATCCACCTCATCCCAGCCTTCTCCTATCGAGGAGAAGGAGAACTTTCCTCTCCTTTTAGGTATGAGTCGGCTTGCGAAGCAAACGATCTCAAGAGGATTAAGGTGAGGTAAAAACACTCTATTTTGCAGAACCCATAATCATGCAAAACTTAACAAGTTTTTGAAACTTGTTAAGTTTTATTATTCAAATATCTCTTCAGCCATCAAATAACCGTGTGCAGTAGCATAAATTATCGAACGTGTAGCTCCGGAACAGTCTCCAATGAATTTCAAGTTATCAAATTTTTCATTATTCAACCTGTTGGAATAGAATTTTATTTCAGGAGCATAAACAAGATTATCATCATTTGTGATACCGGGAATCGCTTCATTCAGATTTTCAATAAAATCAATAATGCTTTCGATTATCCTTCTGGGAAAAGCTAAATTTATATCACCCAGAATGTAATGAAATTCTTCAAGTGTGGGAATTACTCTGTAAAGATGCTTGGTTCGTTTGGATGTTTTAAAATTGTTATAAGTTTGCAGAATCACTTTATTTTTACCGGCTAAAATATTTGTTAATTTCGAAATATGAGAACCATATCCAACCGGGTCATTGAAAGGTTCTGTCAAACTCACAGTAGTTAATATCGCAAAATTTGTATTATCACTTTTTTCGTTTAGTTTGGAATGCCCGTTCACAGTTACAAAATCTTCATAATTTTCCACTACGACAAATCCAGATGGATTAT
This sequence comes from uncultured Candidatus Cloacimonadota bacterium, assembly GCA_964457455.1. Taxonomy (GTDB): domain Bacteria; phylum Cloacimonadota; class Cloacimonadia; order Cloacimonadales; family TCS61; genus JABMPU01. Next base: position 9,505 of record CAYWJN010000076.1, on the reverse strand, counting down.
TACAAAATGTTCTAACCATATAACCGGTTTTGCTTTTATATTTCAATTTGAACTCGTACATTTCATCATTCAGTTCTTCCACAATATGATTGGGAAGTTCAAACCTGACTCCAAGATCAACTTTGGAACTATCCAAAACCAATTCAGGGAAATTATTGATGATTGTTTTCACTAATGGATAACCGCTTCTGCCAACAGCAATGATAACTTTATCAAAAGTTTCAGAGTCGTTTAATACTACTTTTTTTGAATCAAACTTGATATTATTTATTTTTGTTTTGAAATGAAAATGAATATTTTTATAGGTTTTGTAATTTTCATAAACATTCAGAAGAATTTCTTTTAACTGTTCAGTTCCAATATGAAAAAATTCGGAAATTACCGGTTGGAATCCTCTTGCATAAAACTCTTTATATTTTTCCTTATTTACAAATGATTTCCCGTTTTCCACCTTTTTACTGATGGTTTGATCGATGTAGAAATCCACTAATTTTTTCTGTAAATCCAAGCTCACATCTATTTCACCACCCATTTCTTTGGAAACAAACAATTTCCCATCAGCTCGAATCCCGGAAATACTGGAGGAATAAACATCTTTGCTCTTTTCAAAAATATGAATTTCGCATTTTTTATCTTTGATTTTCTCGATGAAACCAATTGCTGCAGCCCCAAAACCTACGATCCCGATTTTCATTCATCATCCTCATCTCTTTTTTCATTTTAACCTTGATTATTTCTTTAATTTCATTTTTGCAAAAAAAACATTTTTTTGAAACTTTTTATTATTTGGAGCCAGGATAACTGCTTTTTCAAAATATCCGTAAGCTTCTGAAAACATTTTCCGCGACATCAAAATCGAGCCAATATTATTCATAATATTTGGATTTTCCGAATCGAATTCCGCAGCTTCTTTCAATATTTTCATTGCTTGTTCATTATTATTCTTCTGAAGTTCATTTTGTGCCGACTCAAATAATTCTTTGGATTTTACATATTTCTCACGAGCAACCACATCTTTTGCACGTTTCAGATACTTTTTATAAGTTTTGGAATCAGGATTTCTTTTCACCAATTCAGCATATATTTTTTCTGAATTTTTCCACTTTTTCTGCATTAACAGACTTTCAGCTAATGCAAGTGAGTTAATCTCATTTTCAGGAAAATCCTCATATACTTTTTGAAAATATTTCTCAGCTTCAGAATATTGGTTCAGAGACATTAATGAAAGAGCAAGATTAAAACTATTTTCTGAGGAGTTATTTATAGAATTAGCTTTTTGAAAGCAATCAAGAGCATTTTCTAATTTCATTTTACTTAAGAATCGAATTCCTTTTTTCCGGTATTTTTTCTCTTTATAATTATTAGATAAGATTTTCATAAGACAAATATAAAAAACGAAATAAAATGGGCAATAATTTTTATAAAAAAAGAGGGATTGAAAATTCAATCCCCAAATCTTTAAACAACAATCAACAAATTACTAATCCCAAATTACAAATAAATTACAATCACCAAATGATTCAATGACTCGCGAAATGAGCGAAAATTCACAAAAAAAATAACATTCGAAAAGGGAGTTTTGAAAATGGGTAGTTCAACCAATTCAACTGATTCAACTGATTCAACCATTCCGAAGGTTCACAAGAAAGAATACCTTTGTGGGAAACCATTCGCAAGGTCTCACATCAACAAATTTCTTTATCTTATTTCGATTGTTTTCTTGGGACATATATTCACACAAATTTCACAGCCAATACATTTTTCAGGATCAACTTTATGAACTTCCTTAACTTCACCTGCGATTGCATCAACCGGACATTTCTTTTTGCAGATTGTACATCCAATACAATTCTCTTCAATTATAAAGGCTATCCCTCTCCTGTCAGCAATAGGATCTACGATTGTTTTTGTAGGACAAACTGATGCACATTGTCCGCAACTCACACATTTTTCATAATTAATAATCGCTAAATTATCTTGCATTTCAATGGCGTCAACCGGACATTTTTTCACGCATAATCCACATCCAATACAGGCAGTTTTGTTTCCGCATCGCTTTTTAGCTTCTGCACCTTTATCATGCGATGTGCATAAAATATGAACTTGTTTGCTGATTGGCACTAATTCTATCAAGTTGCGCGGACATGCTTTCACGCAAGCTCCGCAACTCGTACATTTTTCCTTATCGATTATTCTCATCCCATTTTCATCTAAATGAATGGCATCGAATTTACAGGCTGCTATGCAATCATTCTGGAAAACACACCCGTAATTACAAAGATTAGGTCCGTGAGTAATTAATACAGCAGCTTTACAGGTGGCAATTCCCTGATAATTGTAACGAAGGAAAGTATTATCATATCCGCCACTTTGACAATGAATCACAGCGATCTGTCGCTCTTTTGTGGAAGCTTTGATCCCCAATATTTTTGCGATTTCCTTAACTGCAGTATCTCCTCCGGGAGCACATTTATTGATTTCTTCATTTTTAGTTACAATTGCTTCTGCATAAGCTGAACATCCTGGTAAACCACATGCACCGCAATTTACACCAGGAAGGACCTCATTTATTTTTTCGATTTTAGGATCAACCTCAACGTGAAATTTTTTGGATGCAAAAGCTAAGCCAATACCATATAATAAACCAAGAATCCCAAGAGTTGCAATTGAATATAATATTATCGACATTAATCCTCCTAGATCTTTAAACCGGAAAATCCTAAGAAAGCCAGAGCCATACAGCCGGCAATGATCATTGCAATGGGCATACCTTTCATACTTGTCGGGATTTCCGATTTATCCAGCTTTTCTCGAATTCCTGCCATTAATATCAGAACCAAAGTAAATCCCAGACCGGCGAAGAGACCATTTAATATAGCTTCGATAAAACTGTATTCCTCATTAATATTCAAAATTGCCACTCCCAGAACTGCACAGTTTGTGGTGATGAGTGGAAGAAACATTCCTAATGCTTTATAAAGAGCTGGAGCTGTTTTTTGAATAATTATCTCAACCAATTGAACTAAAGAGGCTATTGTTAAAATAAAGGCTATAGTCTGTAAAAATTCTAATTTCAAAGGAACAAGCAGATACGATTGAATAAGCCAGGTAAAAGTGGATGCCATCGTCATCACAAAGATCACTGCCATACCCATTCCCAAGGCTGAATCTAACTTTTTGGAAACTCCGATATACGGACACAAACCAAGAAAACGCATTAACACAAAATTCTGAACGAATATGGCAACTATTGCCATCGCAAATATTTTACTCACAAATTCCATCTATCTTCTCCTTCTTTTTTTGCCACTGACTTTCACTGACTTTTTTATCCACGAATTACACGAATTTACACAAATTATTATTCAATCTTTTTCTTTGACGCTGATTTACGCTGATTGGTTATGATTTAATATGTTTAAATTCATTATAACTTCAAACACTTTTTATCCAAAATATTTTTTTCATAATCTATCATAATAAATCTGCGTTTATCTGCGTAAAATTTTATTACTCTCATTTTTTCTTCAGATTCATCAAGCCCATTAAAAGACCCATAACCAGGAAGGCTCCGGGTGCAAGAATTGCTACCAATACAGGTTTATATGTTTCCGGAAGCACATCAAAGCCAAGCAATTGTCCAGCACCTAATATTTCACGAATTGCTCCGATTACAATGAGTGCAATAGTAAATCCTATTCCCATACCCAATCCATCAAAAATGGAATGAATGACATTATTCTTTCCTGCGAATGCTTCTGCTCTACCCAGAATTATACAGTTTACCACAATAAGAGGAATGAATAATCCCAGATTTTTATGTAAAACCGGAACATAAGCATGCATCACCATATCGATGATAGTGACAAAAGAAGCTATCACAACAATGTATGCTGGAATCCTGACTTTTACAGGTATAAAATTTTTAATTAAGGAGATGAAAATATTTGAAAAAACCAATACAAATGTTGCTGCCAAACCCATTCCAATTGCATTTTCTACGGAAGTGGTTACTGCCAGAGTAGGACACAAACCCAAAGCCATCACAAAAACAGGATTTTCCTTGATAAAACCCTTGGTAAATTCCTTCATTAATTTCATTTTTCTACCTCTTTTCTTTGACGCTGATCTTCACTGATTATCTATGATTTAATATGATTATCTCTTGTAAATTAAGATATTTATAATACTTCATTTTTTTCATAATTTTATCATAATTTATCTGCGTTAATCTGTGTCTATTTCTTTTTCTGCGTCGACTTTTTCTTTCAACTCTTCCAGACCCTCTTTGATGGAATAGGCAATTGCTCGTGTTGTCATTGTTGCTCCGGTGATGCTTTTCAGCTTTCCACCATCTTTATCGACCAACAAACCTTGTTCACTTAGATTATCAAAACTTTGGAGAAATTCCGGTTTTTCGCAATTAGCTCCTAATCCGGGTGTTTCTTTTTGTTCTATGATGGATATCCTATTTATTTTAAAATCAGGCAAAACACCAACCATGGTTTTCACATCGCTGCTATATCCATATTGAGAAGCCACAAAAGTATAACCAACAACATCACCTGCATCATTTTTTCCTTGATATACATTTTCATCATTATAAACAAAAATACTATCAAAAGAGACAGCTTCAGGTAAAACATGCAAGCGAGCTTCTTGCTTGGCAATTCTGTTGTTTTCATCTATGATCGGCTTGGTTATGCTGTTGATATAAGCCAGAATACCACTGGCAACAACAGTAATAATTAAAAGTACAAATCCTAATTTAAAATAATATTTCATTTTTTCACCTCACCAAAAGGTTTGGGAACGGTGTATTTATCAATAAGAGGAACAGCAATATTCATAAGAAGAATAGAATATGATACACCTTCCGGATAACCACCAACCATTCGAATGACAACTGTTAAAATCCCGCAACCGATTCCAAAGTATAACCTCCCTTTTTTCGTGACTGGTGATGTAACCATATCCGTTGCCATAAAAAAAGCACCAAGTATTAAGCCACCAGCAAAAACATGAAATACAGGCAGCAAAATCGAAGCTGAAAATAATCCGTTGATCCCTCCAAAAATATATGTGAGCACAAAAACTGTGCCAATATAACTTATAGGAATTCTCCATTCGATAATATGACGATAAGCTAAAAATGCAGCTCCAATCAAAAGTGCAGCAGCAGAAACTTCGCCAATAACTCCGCCAACATTTCCCCAGAAAAGATTCTGGATTGTTCCGAAATCTGCTAATTTATCAAATATTGTATTTGCAATTGCCTGGCTTTCCGCTAGATTATCTGCAAATCCACTCGTGAAAACTTTATCTCTCAATTGCTGGGCAACATTAAGCGGTGTAGCTGAAGTAATCAGATTTTGTGCTTTTATGGCTGTGGAAGGAATAATACTGGGATTTAAACCACTAATTGAACCAAGTCGAGTCGAAGTCCATCCTGAAGTCATGATTGTGGGCCAGGAAGCCACCAGAAATGCTCGTGCTAATAGTGCCGGATTGAAGATATTAAAACCCAGACCTCCGAAAATCTGTTTACCAATAGATATGGCAAAAACCGAGCCAACCACAGGAATCCACCACGGTGCTGAAACATTTATGTTAAAAGCCACCAGCAAGCCTGTTACAACCGCACTTCCATCTGTTACTGTTATAGGAATTTTCCTGATTTTCTGAATTACTGCTTCTGTTATTACAGCAGATATAATCCCATATAAAGTAAGCCAAAGAGATTTTGTACCAAAGAAATAAATACTGGCAAGCAAGGCTGGAGTTAAAGCCAAAACCACCTGCCACATTACAGACGGAACAGATATTCTTTGCTTGATGTGTGGTGCTGCTGATACAGCATAAACATCAGTCATCTATCCTCCCAATAAATTAAGAAATTATAAATTTAAACGATTATTAACTTCCGAAGCGGAAGCTTCGGAAGCAGGTATTCCTCGCACCGCGTATCCCGCAACCTCACTAACTTTCCGAAATTTATCTGTAAGAATCACTCCATAAGAAATTTCGGAAAGGTCTCCAAATCCCGCAACTCGTAACCCGAACCCTACTTTCTATTCTTCTCATCTACTTTTATCTTACCAATATCTATCCATTGAATCAACTTAATATGAGATGGGCAAACATAAGCACAACTTCCACATTTCATGCAATCCATAACTCCATATTTTTCCGAGGCATCCCAATCATCATAGCGAACACTGTTGGCAATCAAACTGGGCACAAGATTCATCGGGCAGATATCCACGCATCTTCCGCAGCGTAAGCAGGTGCTCTCTTCATCTTTATGAGCATCTTTCTTATTTAAGAGTATCAGTCCCGAACTACCCTTGGTTAAAGGTGTTTCAAGAGTTGAAATGGCAAACCCCATCAACGGACCACCGGAAATTATTTTTCCAATTTCCTCTTTTGTCCCTTCACAAAAATCTAATAAATCTGTAAATAATGTTCCAATCCGGGCTTTGATGTTTTTTGGTTTATTAACGATTTTTCCGCTTACAGTTATTACTCTATCGATCAAAGGTTTTTTAAATCTTACTGCTTCATAAATAGCGATTGCAGTTCCCACATTCTGAACAATTACTTTTACTTCCATGGGAAGTCCACCTTTATTGGGAACTTTACGCTTTGTAGCAGCATAAATAAGTTGTTTTTCAGCACCTTGAGGATATTTCAATTTCAAACCGATAACTTTAATATTTGGCTCATTCTTAACTAAAGCTTTCATTTTTTTGAGAGCTTCTGGTTTGTTTGATTCAATGCCAATAATACCTTTCTCAGCATTTACGGTTTTCAATAGTATTTTCAAACCAGCCAGAATATCATCAGCTTGTTCCATCATAATTCTGTAGTCTGCAGTAAGATACGGCTCGCATTCGACTCCGTTCAAAATGACTGTATCAATTGGTTTATCTTTGGGAGGAGAAATTTTTACATGAGTTGGGAAACCTGCTCCGCCCATTCCGCAAATGCCGGCTTCAGAAATCCTACTTTTCATTTCTTCCACAGATAAATCCAAATATTTCTCATCATCAACAAGTTCCACCCATTTATCCTCTCCATTTCCAATAATCTCGATACCCATCACCATTGCACCGGTGGGATGAGGAAACCGAGCGATTTTTGTGATTTTACCGCAGATAGAAGCATGCATTGGAATGGAAACAAAACCACCCGGTTCAGCTATTTTCTGTCCGGTGAGAACTTCATCGCCTTTTTTTACAATTGGTTTGGCTGGATCGCCAATATGTTGAGAAACAGGAATTACAACTTTCTTTGGTAAAGGCAAATTTTCGATTGGCATATCTTTGGAGAATTCTTTAAAATCATGAGGATGAATTCCCCCGGGAAATGTCTTAAAACCCATATTTTCTCCCCTGATTAAACTATTCTTTCAAATCTTATATTTAAAACTGAAAACAAAGATTAAAATTCTTTTTTTTCAAGCAAGTATTTTTTAATAAGAAAATCATTATTTTGATGTGATAAAAGTGGACAAATTTTATCATTCCTAAGAATTTGCTAAAAATTTGAAATTCATACTTGGGAAGGAAATGAAATTAACCCGAATTGAAAAACAGACTTTCTCGCTTCTAATGCTGTCTGCATTTTTTAACGGATTTGTTTTCGGTTCTTTTTTTATTCAGGACATCATAGCTAAAAAAGCTCTGCATGCGGTTGACTGGCAGATCACGATATTGGTTATGTTGTGGCCAATTTCCAATCTTTTCTCGATCTGGTGGGGAAAAATTCTTGAACATTCCAAAAGCCTTGCCAAATACTTTGTTCTTGCTGCTGTTGTTGGAAGACTCTCGCTTGTTCTTATGCTCTGGGTTCACAATTATTATCAATATCTCGCTCTCCTCATTTTACTATTTTCTTTTAATGCATTTATCAGTCCTGCCCAAAATTCTATTTTTCAAACCAATATTCGTCCCAGAAATCGGGGATTGCTTTTCGGTTATTTTTCCAGCTTGATTACTTTAGTTTCCATTGTTTTCAGTTTTGTTGCAGGAAAAATGTTGGATATAAACGAAGAATGGTTCAGATATATTTTCCTGCTAATTGGAATTTTCGGCTGCTTCAGTTCATTGATAATGGCTCAAATAAAAACAAAAAAAGAGAGCTTTGAGGAAAAAGCATTTCTAACTTTGAAGCAAGTTTTCATCAAACCAATACAAAGAACTTTAGAAGTATTACGAACAAATAAAGACTTTGCTATCTTCCAGAGAAACTTTTTTTTGTACGGTATCGGCTTCATGATCATTCTTCCTGCAATTCCTGTTTACTTGGTAGATTTTCTCAAAATGGATTACACTCAAACATTTGTGGCAAAAGGAGTTATTGCTCAAATTGGAATTCTGTTTTTAGCACCGGTTGCCGGTAAAATCTTTGATAAAAAACATCCGGCATTTTTTTCATCTTTATCTTTTGGAGGTTTGAGTCTTTACCCTTTAATTCTTCTAATTTCCAGTTTTTTTCTTAAATCGAACTTTGTTAATCTCATTGTTTATTCATCCTTTCTATTCTTTGGAATTGCCATGTCTGCAGTTCATATTTCCTGGAATATGAGTTCAATAATTTTTGCAGGAAAAGAAGATGCTTCCATGTATCAGAGTGTGCATGTTTCCTTAACAGGTTTAAGAGGAATTTTCGCTCCGTTTTTAGGATTTTTGATCTTAAGATTATTTGGAGTAAGAGCAGTTTTTTGTGTTAGTATGTTTATGTTTTTTTTATCTTCTTTTTTGAGTTATAAGCAATATTTGAAGATGAAAAATAAGAAATAAAATCTTACTAAATTCTATATCTCTTGTATCAAAGTTCCAGCTTTGATAAGTATTTCTTTTTTTTTGGGTTGCCAAGCTGGGGCTTAGTAACCTAAGTGTAAAATATAGAATCAGGAGAGTGAAATGAAAAAATCCGGAATCTTTTTAATTTTAATCTTAATTCTTTTTTTTAACCTGCAAGCATCTATTAAAGTGGAGTACAAAAGCAAATTAGACCCTGAAATAATCAAAACTGAGAAGATTTCCGATAATGAATATTTCAATGTTTTTGAGTTGAATAAAGTTTTCAAAGCAAAAATCATCGAAGATTTACTCGACCAGAGATTAAAGGTTAATATGTACGATGAGCAAATTATTTTCCTGCTGGAGTCTTCATATTTAACCTTTCAGGGTAAAATTTATAATTTTGAATTCCCAATCATAAATAAAGATGGAAAATTTCTTATTCCTGCAGATTTCCTTTGGAAAATTCTCCCAATTATCTTTAAGGATAAAATTACTAAAAAATCAAATAAACTAATTGCTCAACCTCCCATCAATAACACAATCCAGACAATCGTACTGGACCCGGGACACGGCGGAAAAGATCCCGGAGCAATTGGTTATTCCAAAAAAGTATTCGAAAAAGACCTGGTCTTAACAATTACCAAAAAAGTAAAAAAATTACTATCACGACCGCACCACAACACTTCTGTATTAGT
>CAYWJN010000075.1:0-12485 GCA_964457455.1 uncultured Candidatus Cloacimonadota bacterium | reverse complement strand
TGCTCTTTCATAAAACCAAGCCCTCTTTAATTATATTCTGATAAAAAGGAGTGATCTTGTTTTTTGTTTTCCCAATTATCCATTCAATGAATTTATTGATTTCAGGATTTGAAGATTTGTTGATTTTGAATTAAAAAAATTAAGATTGATAAATTTGAATTCCATTTGTTTGAATCTCATTTAAAAAACCGGATATATCATTATTTAATTCTAAAAGAACAGGTTCGATTCTTAAATCGATTTTCCAAATCAATAATGATAATCTTTCGAATTCTGCTAAATCCATTTCATAGATGCTGGTGGTCATTGCATCCAGGAAGCAAACAGGACGCATAACATAACACAACTTGTTATTAGCGTTTTTTTAATGGCAATTGAACCACTGGCATTTGGATGTATCCAAGCCGGGGTTTGAATAAAAGAGTATTCAAACAAAATATTCTGATCTTCAAAGTTTTCCTTGAATAAAAAACCTACTAAAAATTTTTTGCTTAAATAATTTATAATTTGAATTCTGAAAAACTTCAAATGAATAAAGGATGAGGAAAATAATGGATATTAAAAAAATTAGAAATATCGGCATCAGTGCTCACATAGATTCCGGGAAAACGACATTAACAGAACGAATATTATATTATTGTAATAAAATATATAGAATTGGAGAAGTTCGGGGAAAAGATGGTGTTGGAGCAACCATGGATTCAATGGAGCTGGAAAAGGAACGAGGTATCACAATTGCATCTGCTGCCACTAATGTAATCTGGAATGAACATAACCTGAATATTATCGATACTCCGGGACATATTGATTTCACGATCGAGGTAGAAAACGCACTTCGCGTATTAGATGGTGCAGTACTTGTTCTCTGTGGAGTTAGTGGAGTTCAATCTCAATCGATTGCAGTCGATAGACAGTTAAAAAGATATAAAGTTCCGCGCATTGCATTCATAAATAAATTGGATAGAGCTGGTGCTGATCCGGAAAAAGTTAAGGGTCAACTATGTGAGAAATTGGATCATAATGCGATTCTAATGCAGATTCCAATCGGGTTGGAAAAGAAATTTGAAGGCATAATCGACCTTATTTCCCGAAAAGCCAAATACTTTGTTGGACAAAAAGGTGAGCAGGTAAAAGAAACTGAAATCCCTACCGAATATATAGATAAAACAGAAGAAATGCGAGAAGAGATGATCGATGCTGTATCTATGTTCAGCGATGATCTGGCAAAGGCTTTTTTAGAAGGAAATGAAACTGAAGAGATGATCATTGAAGCTGTAAGAAAGGCTACGATCGCTATGGAGATGACACCTGTTTTTATGGGCTCCGCATTAAAGAACAAAGGTGTTCAATTACTTCTGGATGCGGTTGTTCGATATCTTCCTGATCCAACAGAAATAGAGAATATTGCTCATGATAAAGATGATAAAATGAGAAGCATAAAACTTGTATCTGATCCCAAGCTGCCAACTGTTGCACTGGTATTCAAATTGGAAAATCAACAATATGGTCAACTTACATACTTGCGTATCTATCAAGGTTCAATATCTAAAGGTTCTGATCTGATGAATAGCAGAACGAGAAAGAAAATAAAAGTGGGCAGACTGGCAAAAATGCACGCTGATAATATGGAAAATATCACAAGTGCAAGTGCGGGTGACATTGTTGTTCTGTTCGGAGTTAATTGTGCTTTAGGAGATACTTTTAATGGTGATAAGAACAACTATACAATGCACAAATCCTACGTACCCAAGCCCATTATATCTTTTGCATTAAGCGTTAAAGATAGTAAGGATCAGGATAATCTTTCCAAAGCCCTATCAAGATTCACTAAAGAAGATCCCACATTTAAAACACATGTTGATGAAGAAACAGGAGAAACAATAGTTCTCGGTATGGGTGAACTACATTTGAATGTATATATCGAAAGAATGAGAAGAGAATATGGTGTTAACCTGGAAGTTTGTGAACCTCAAGTTTCGTATCGGGAAACTATTGCCAAGGCAGTTGAATTTGATTATATTCATAAGAAACAATCCGGAGGACGCGGTCAATTTTCGCGTGTTAAGGGAATTTTAACTCATTCGGGCAAAGATGAAAATGTATTTAAAGATAAGGTCCGAGGTGGTAATATTCCCAGTCAATTCATTTCCGGTTGTGAAAAAGGATTTTTCTCTGTATTAAAAAAAGGAGAACTTGCCGGATTCCCGGTTGTCGGTGTAAAAATGGTTTTAGATGATGGTGATTTCCATGCTGTTGATTCCTCGCAACTTGCCTTCGAAGTCGCAACAAGAGCTGCATTCAGAGAGAATTACCGTAAAGCTAAACCAATTATCCTGGAGCCTGTAATGAAGGTTTCTGTGGAAACTCCATCTGAATTCAGGGGGAATATCATGGCAATAATCAACAAAAACAGAGGACTCGTTTCAGATACTGTTATAGACGATAATTTTACACGAATTGATTCGGAAATGCCACTCTCTGAAACCTTTGGGTTAGCTACACAATTCAGATCTGTAACTCAGGGTAAAGCAGATTTCACAATGGAATTCAGTGAATATAAAGCAGTTCCAAAAAGTATTGAAGAAGAAGTTTTGCAGAAAAAAGGGAAATAACTTTGGAGTAAAATATCCCCTATGAAATAAAAAAGGATTTCACAGGGCAGGCGTGATTTATTGTATTTTTGGAAATGACTTCATTATTTTGCTTAACTCATTTATTGTAAAATATAATCACTCCCACTCAATAGTTCCGGGTGGTTTGGTGGTAATATCATAGAAAATATCACCAATGTTTTCTTTTTTCTGAACTTCTGAAATTATCTCATTTAAATAATCAAAATCCATTTCATACACACTGGCAGACATTGCATCCATAGAGCAGACAGGTCGCATAACATAACACAACTTGCTTTCAGCGTTTCTTAGTGGTAATTGCACAACAGGCATCTGCCAGATATCTTTTATATCATCTGTTCTTTTCCGTAAAATTGCATCGACTTTTCGCAGTTCATCCAGGTTTTGTTTTTCCAGATAAAGTTTCCCGAGTTTCAAAGTCCCTGCAGGTTTCAAAGAATAAATAAGTCTGTTTACAGTTTTTAATTTATTTATTACTCTCGAAGAACATTCATTAATTTTTTGCCAGGATCTATTTTTATCCTTTGTGAACCAAACAACAGCAGGATGATGATAAGTTCGGAAATCACCCTGAACTCCCACACTTTTAATAGGAAGAATTTTTCCTTCCATATTGAATTCTGAAAGTATCTCGTTCATGAATTTTTCTTCTCTTGTGCAATCAATTTGCGGTTTGGTTTTATCCGAACAAATAACTCTGATTGCCAGCCCCGGACCGGGAAAAGGATGACGGTTAACCAGTTTTTCTGGTAGTCCAAGTTCCCTTCCCAGCTTGCGGACTTCATCTTTATAAAGCTCTTTTATAGGTTCGATTATCTTTCCTTCGGTAATCAGCTTTTCTATCTCATCAACCCGATTATGATGTGTTTTGATCAGTGCTGCTTTATCTGTAGAGCCGCTCTCGATCGTATCGGGATAGATCGTACCCTGCACCAACTTCCAGTATGTATTCTGGTCAAGTTTGGAAAGCTCTTTATTAGCAATATCCACAAACAATTTGCCAATTATCATTCGTTTCTTTTCAGGATCAACAACGCAATTTAATTCTTTTAAATATTGCTCCTCTGCTTCGATAATTTTTATATTTTTAAAACCAAGCTCGTTAAAATGTTCAAGTATTTCTTTTGATTCGTTCAAACGCATAAAGCCCGTATCAATGTGAATCGAGTAAACATTTTCATTCCCAACTACCTGAATGCAAAGTTCAAGAGCAACAAGAGAATCCACTCCACCGGAAAGTAGCAGTACTAATTTCCTGTTTTTTACTTTTTCTCGGATTTCATTTATCAATTGCTGTTTGAAATTCTTTACATTCCAATTTCGTTCATTCGTGCAACAGGCAACAAAATTTTCCAGCATTTTCATCCCGTTCTTGGTGTGTGTAACTTCGGGATGGAACTGGAAGCCAAAATACTTTTCGGATTCATAAGCTGCAATTGTTATGGAATCGCTCGATGCAGTAATCTTGAAATCTTTCGGTAATCTACAAACGTGGTCACCGTGACTCATCCATACTTTTTGTTTGGATTCAATATTTCTTAAAAGAATAGAATTTGCATTAGCACAAGTTATGGAAGTGAAACCATATTCTTTATTTTCACCGCTTTCGATTTCACCACCAACCATTTTTGCCAGAAGTTGATGTCCGTAACAGATTCCTAAAATCGGGATCTCATTTTTATTAATATCGAGATTAATTCTAAATGCATCCTCTGCATTTACGGATTGCGGTCCACCGGAAAATATTATTCCAACAATTTCCTCATTTGTTTTAAAACTTTCTGGGGGAACGATCTCGCTGAAAACTCCAAGGTCGCGGATTCTACGCGCGATAAGATGAGTGTATTGTCCGCCAAAATCAATAATTGCTATTTTTTGCATAAAACCTCTTAATTTACCGCAAAGACGCAAAGGACGCTAAGTTTTACAAATTATTTATTTTTCTGACAATCCCATCTTTGATCAGCGAAACATTGAAATTAATTAAATAACCAAGCCTTTTATCAGACAACTTAAGATATGAAATTAGTTGTGCATCGTGAATTGGCAACAATTTTTCTACTGCTTTTAATTCAATTATTATTTCATTTTCAACCAATAGATCTAAACGATAACCAACATCTAACTTCTTTCCTTTGTAGAAAACAGGTAAAGTTTTTTGCCGTTCAACTTTGAATCCTCGTAACAGCAATTCCATAACTAAACAAGCTTCATAAGCAGATTCAAGTAAACCTGGTCCTAATGCTTTATGAACCTGAAAAGCAGCATCAATAATCTGTTTTCCTATTGCTTCAAGTTTATCTCTGTTCATTATTTATTTCCTGTTTTTTTTCTTTGTGACCTTTGCGCCTTTGCGGTGAAGATTTCTTTCAAGCACTCACTATAAAACTGATGTTCTACTTTCAAACCTTTCTGCTCTATTTCTTCGATTGTTTTGCAATCTGAAATATCCACTTCTCTTTTCCTTATAACATTTCCCGTATCGAGTCCTTCGTCCACAAAATGAACAGTGATTTTTGTAGATTCAAGTTTATTTTCAAATGCCCATTCATAACCGTGCAATCCCTGATGTAAAGCTGTATCAGCAGGATGGATATTAATGATTCTGTTTCTAAACCTCTGAATAACATCGGAACTAATTATCTTCATATAACCTGCAAGAATAATGTAATCTGGATCTAAGGACTCAAGATAATCATATAGTAATTTATTGTACGTTGAACGTTTCTTCCCTTTGGATGGAATACAATACGTTTGGATTCTATAATCTTTAGCAATTTGTAATCCTGCAGCATCTGTTTTGTTGGAAAAAACAGCTTGAATCTCACAAATATCTTTCAGGGTACCTTCATTAACATTCCTAATAATGGCCTGCATGTTGCTGCCGCGCCCACTGATCATTATTATTATTTTTTTCACTAGCAGTTAGTTTGGTTCCTTTATATTAATTTATGCTATTATTCCTTAGTATTGGAAATTCATCCAGCCATCCAGCAGTGACACTGAGTTTTCGTTTGAATATTTTTCCGGCATTCCTGCTGTCTTTTGCCTGATGGTATTTGAAAAGCATTTCATCTCCAAATGGACCCAGGATCTCAATTTTTCCGGTTTTATGTGACATAACATAGCGAAAACGTTTGCTGTGACCATTAAGTAATTTTTTTGCATCCTCGACGATCTTATATCCTTTAACAATAGGTAACTGGAAATTGCTTTTCACTCGTTTTACCGGTCGGCATTGGAAAACGTAGTAAGGATTGATTCCTATGGATACCAACTTATTCTGGAGCTCTGCTATAACATCTGCTTCATCATTTACACCTTTCAATAATACCGTTTGGTTATTGATTATCACTCCACTTCTGAGTAATTTCCCAACAACTTTTTCCAATTCAGGTGTTATCTCTCTGGGATGATCAACCTGCGTTACAAAGTAAATTTGCTTTATTTTGTTATAATGTTCTAAAACCGAAAGCAATTCAACACTATCATAGATTCTCTGAGGAAGAAACACAGGAACCTTAGTACCGAAGCGAATGAAGTCGATGTGCGGAATTACTGAAAGTTTATCTAAGAATCGTGCAATTACTTTAGTAGAAAGTATTAAAGGATCACCGCCAGAGATAAGGATATTGTTTACTTCAGGATGTTTTTTTATGTATGATACCGCTTTATTGATGTTGTTGAATATTTCATCTTTAGATACTCCAACCAACCTTTTCCTGAAACAAAATCGGCAGTAACTGGCACAATGATGGGTAGACAAGATCAATACTGTTTGCCGGTATTTGTGCTGAAAGCCTATGAATTTTGTATTAATTTTTTCTCCACTTGTATCATAAGAACCTGTTAAATCTAATTCATTGACAGATGGAATAATCATTTTTCTTAAAGGATCCTCCGGATTTTCAAAATCTATTAAGGATAAATACTGTTTTGTAATACTCATAGGATGTCTTTTTACTACTTTTTTCAATAATCTTTTTTCTTTTGAATTTAAATCCATATAATTTTGTAATTCATCTATAGTTGTAATATTAGATTTTAATTCATTTCTCCAATACATAATTAAATCTCCCTATTCCTTCTCCCAATATCCTTCCTATAAAATATATCCTCAAAGTAAAAACCATTAACTTTATCATATGCATTATCAATAGCTTCATCCAGGGTTTCACCTTGTGCTACAATATTTAAAACCCGTCCTCCATTCGTCAGGAATTTATCGTCTTCTTTTTTTGTTCCAGCGTGGAAAACAATTTCTTTCTGTTTTTCTAATCCACAAATAGGAATACCCTTTTTATAGGCTTTCGGATATCCTCCGGAAGTTAAAACAACATCCACAAAATATCCGTCATTAAATTCCATCTGGAAATCTTTTAAGCTGCCATCAAAACAGGAAAGTATAAGTTCCAGCAAATCTCCTTTAAAAGCAGGGAGAACAACTTCCGTTTCGGGATCTCCAAGCCGCACATTATATTCCAGAACTTTCGGACCCTTTTCGGTTATCATCAAGCCAAAATATATCACACCTTTGTAATTGAAATTTTCTTCCTTTAATCCGTTGATCGTCGGTCTGATAATTTCATTTTCAATCTGCAGTTTTAGTTTGTCTGAATAAAAGGGAACAGGACAAAACGCTCCCATTCCGCCTGTATTTGGTCCTTTATCTCCATCAAGAAGCTGTTTGTGATCCTGTGAAGGAAGAAGGATTTGATAATTTTCACCGTCAGTAAATGCAAGAATTGAAAGCTCCGAACCGATTAATTTTTCCTCTATTAAAAAGTTAACCTCTTCCCCATATTTTTGTTTCATACTTAAAAGTGCTTCTTCAGCTTCCCGAATGGATGAACACACATAAACACCCTTTCCTGCTGCAAGACCGTCGAATTTAATAACACAGTTTCCTTTCATCTTTTTAATTGTATCTTTCGGGAAAATCGTTAACTGCTGACAGCATTTTGTTTTTGATCCGTCGAATTCGTGATAATCTCCCGTAGCAACTCCGTATTTTTTCATAAACTTTTTGGCAAAAACTTTTGAACCTTCCAATTGAGCAGCTTTTTCATCGGGACCAAAAACTTTGATATCGGAATCCTTGAAGAAATCAATAATGCCATTTACTAAAGGAATTTCGGGACCAACAATAATAAGTTCTACATCATTTGATTCACAGAAATTCTTTATTGCATTAAAATCGTTAACATTGATCGGGACATTATTTTCAGTTCCGCCATTTCCAGGAAGAACAAATACTTTTTCTGCTTTTTTGCTTTGGGATAATTTCCAGGCAATAGCGTGTTCCCTGCCACCTGAACCGATTACTGCAATTTTCATTTTAACCTCTTTTTTTAGCAACGAACAAAACAAACTTACCACAGAACTCACGGAAAGCACGAAGGTGTTACATACTTTTTTTCTTCCCTTCATCATTGGAAATTCCGTGTTCGAAATTGGATATTCAATTTTCTTTCCGCTCTTTGCGCCTTTGCGGTAATACTAAAACCTTATCTCCTCATCAGCTTTTATCAATGATTCTTTTATGTCTTCTATTTCATTAATGAATACATCTTTTAATCTTCTAATATTTAAACTCCTTAGCGCAGCAAGAGAAGCTGAGCTCACATCGATAACCGTGGAAGCAGGTGTTTTAGACGGCATTATGAGTGACGAATTTATATTCATCATCATATCGATCTTATCTTTGAAAGGAGGGCAATTTATAACGGGAATTGCCAAATTTGCAGCGAGAGCTCCGCCGAGACCGTTTGATCTTCCTGCAACAGCAATAACGCAACCGGGTTCCAAAGAATTATTGTAAACTTCCGCTATCGAGGGAATTCTCTCTCCGTTCTTATGAGCTGAAGTTACTCGCATATCAACAAAAACATCATATTTATCAAGATGAGATTTAATTTTATTACAATGTTCTAAATCTGCAGGAGAACCCATAATAATTGAAACATAACCGTCTTTTATCAAACCTGCTTTCAAGAGATTATTGTAAATACGATTTCGAATATCTTTTTCATAAACTTCAAACTCTTTTCCTACGATTTTCTCGTAAATATTTATGTATCGTTTGGAAGCTTCTGCAATCACTTCTTTAGGAAGAACATTCGGGATAATTCCGTCTACTTTGTTATTAAGAAGCCATTGGCGGATGAACTCTTTATCCATCGAATCAACTTTCAGAGGGTCTTTATCATAAGCAGATTTATCCCAGAATCTGGAAGAATCGGGAGTGTGCATTTCATCGATGAGAATCACTTCACCGTTCACAATTCCGAATTCATATTTAGTATCCACAAGAATTATTCCTTTTTCGGAAAGTTCCTTTGTTCCGATTTCAAAAAGTTTAAAAGAAATTTCTTCCATTTTTTGATATATTTCTTTTGTCGTCCAACCTTCTTTCACAATATCTTCCGGAGTTATCTCGCGGTCGTGTTCCTCTTTTGTTGTAGGAGTTATAATCGGTTTTTCAAATCTTGCATTTTGAGAAAGTCCGTCTGTAACTTTCACACTGGAAAATACTCGTTTTCCCACCTGGTAACCACGCCACATCGAGCCAGTTAAGTAACCTCGTACGATCATCTCAACGCAAATCGGCTTGGCTTCTTTTACCAAACTTATATTAGGATCGATCATCTTGATAAAATGATTATCTACAATATTTCGCGTTTTCTCAAACCAGTAATTCGTGATCCCGTTCAATACTGCTCCTTTATTCGAGATCAAATTATTCAGAACACTATCGAAACTGGAAATTCTGTCTGAAACTACGATCATCCTGGTATTGTCATCGATCCTGAAACTTTCTCTAACTTTTCCACTGTGTATTTTCTTTATCTGCGGGGTGTAAATCTTATCTAAATATTTCATATCTTCTCCTTTTCTTAACCATAGAGATCAATGTTTAAAATGCCTGACTCCTGTGAACACCATTGCAATTCCGAGTTCATTACATTTATTTATTACTTTCTTATCCCTAATCGATCCACCGGGTTGGATAATAGTCTTTATCCCTGCTTTTGCTGCTATTTCCACATTATCTGAAAACGGGAAGAAAGCATCAGAAACAAGAATAACATTTGCGAATTCCTCTTTAAAATATTCCTGGAGATCATCTCCTTTGTATTCATTCGTTAGATTCTCCTTGGCTTTTTCGATGGCAAGTTTTGTAGAAACCAGTCTGTTCGGTTGACCTGCTCCCATTCCCAGCAGTTGATATGTTTTATCACTTAATTCTCTAACAATAATGATCGAATTCGATTTCACCTGTCGCATCGCTTTGATGCCAAATTTTATCAAACCCTTTTTTAAATCAATATCAATTTGCTTTTCTGTTACATTTTCTAATTTATCATAAAGTTCGTTATCACAATCCTGCAACAGCAGAGAACCTGAAAGGTATTTTACTTCAAACTTCTGTTTGGAATTTTGTGGATCAAATTCAATAACTCTCAAATTTTTATGAAACTGCAGATATTCCAGTGCTTCATCAGAATATTTTGGTGCAATAACAACTTCCACAAATTTTCGAAGCATTTTATTTTCGTTATTTAAGTTCAGGAACTCAACTGTTTTCAAATCTACAGGTTTATTGAACGCTATGATCGAACCAAAAGCAGAGATAGGGTCACCACTCCAGGCATCTTCAAACACTTTTCGCTGGTTATCTCCTTCTGCTAATCCGCAGGGATTACTGTGCTTGATAACACTCACGGAAAATCGATTGAGATCTTTCACCGAATCGATCGCTCCCTGGATGTCGTTCAGGTTATTATAGGAAATCTCTTTCCCGTGAAGAACCTTCATATCGAAAAGTGAATAATCAGCTCCTACTTCCTTATAAAAGAAACCTTCTTGATGAGAATTTTCCCCGTAACGCAATTTTTTCCCGTTTTTAAAAGCTAATCTTAAAGAGCGTTCTCCTGCTTGCTCGTCCATTGTTGTGGAAATTAGAGCATCGTAATCCGCAGTATGATTGAATGCTTTTCTCATCAGTATAAATCTGGTTTCATAAGAAAGTCTGCCATCATTTTCCTGAAGCTCTTTAATTATTGCATCATAATCTGATGCATCCGTAATCGTTGCAACATATTTGAAGTTCTTGGCAGCAGCACGAACCATCGTAGGACCACCGATGTCTATATTTTCTATGAGGGCTTCAAAATCAGCTCCTGATTCCTTAACTTTGGCAAAAGGATAAAGATTGCATATAATCATATCTATCGGCTTTATACCCAGTTTTTCGGCTTCCTGCTTATCTTTTTCTCTATCAAAAAGCAGGGCAGATTCGATATTGAACGAAATGGTTTTCATTCTGCCGCCAAATGCTTCAGGATTTCCAGTAACTTTTTGAATGTCAGTAATAAGAATTCCTGCTTCTTCCAAAACTTTTTTTGTTCCACCAGTTGAGATTATTTCACAATTAAATCCTTGCAAAACTTTTGCCAATTCGACAATTCCCGTTTTATCGGAAACACTCAATAATGCTCTTTTAACTTTTATCATTTTTCACTTCTTAATTTTTTTACAACGAACCCGCCTTCGCTTTGCTTCGTCGTGGCAGGCAAAACTAACAATACGAACAAAGAATTTGTCACTGAGAGCACCTAGTTAATATTCAATCTTCAATGTTAAATATTAAATTTCTTATCCGTTTTTCATCCCCACAAATCCGTGTCATCCGTGTTCTTTACTTTCGCACTTTTCCCTTTGTAATTCACCACATAACAGAACATCAATCGTTCCAGATTATCTTCAAATTTCCCGAAGTTATCAGATTCTTTCAGCTCTTT
The DNA here is from genome assembly GCA_964457455.1 of uncultured Candidatus Cloacimonadota bacterium. Taxonomy (GTDB): domain Bacteria; phylum Cloacimonadota; class Cloacimonadia; order Cloacimonadales; family TCS61; genus JABMPU01. Next base: position 1,048 of record CAYWJN010000075.1, on the reverse strand, counting down.
TACTATTTCTTTGGCTTCGCTTAAATTCTTCTCAAAGATATCTTTCATATTATGCATCTGTTCAAGTTCAAACCTTTCTTTTTGCAATAGTTCATCGATATCAAGAGAGATCGGCATTTTCATCACTTTTTCGTCTATGTGATACCAGTCACCTGTTTTGAAATCGAATTCGTAGAACGGCAGGAACAAATGTCCGCTCTCGATGATGAATTCCAGCACATCAGCGATATAATCGTATTCTTCGGGAGATAAAGCATAATGCAGATTGAAGCGAACCCATCCGGGCTTCAAACCCGAATATTTATCCACTCCGATCAAGCATTGATAATATTTGGAAATTTCATCAGTAATATCGAGTAGTCGATGTCCGTAAGGTCCTGCACACGAACAACCTGCACGGGTTTGAATACCGAAAAGATCGTTCATCAGTTTGGTCACGAATTTGGGATGCAATATGCGGTCTTTATGTTTGATATTGAACGGAATAATGTTCACTTTTTTATCGATGTCCGTTGGACCGTAAAACACGATCTTCTTATTTTTCAAAAAGCGATTATAGAATTTATCTAACCAATATCGTTCGATAGTTTCGATGTTATTGATTCCCACTTTTTCTTTTATTTGAAAAGTCAGAGCGATCTTGATATCCTGAAGTATTGCAGGAGTTCCGGGTTTTTCTCGCGTCTCGATGTCATCGATATATTTTTCGCGATATAGCGAAACATAATCGACAGTTCCTCCAGCCGCAATACAAGGAGGAAGGTTTTTCGGATAAATATTTTCATTTATTATCAAAAGTCCCGCTGTTCCGGGTCCACCGAGAAATTTATGCGGAGAAAGAAAAATCGCATCAAAATAACTCTCATCATCTTTGTTCATATTTATTTCTACATAAGGCGCGCAAGCAGCAAAGTCAAAACAAGCGATAGCATTATGTCTGTGCAGGCTCTCCGCAACTTTATAAACAGGAGTTTTTATTCCTGAAACATTGGAAGCTGCCGAAAATGAACCGATTTTGGGACGATTATCATATTTTGGGTTGGAAACG